>JAYUHS010000190.1:0-23135 GCA_043766715.1 Luteolibacter sp. | reverse complement strand
ATAGCACCGAGCAGACGCAGCGCGACCTACTCCAGATCAAACTCCGCGATAACCTAGTGCGCCAACGCGTGGACATCATCAGCAGCATTCGCTTCACCATCAAAAGCCTCGGCGTTTCCCTAGCATCGCCTAACATACGCTCCATCCGACGGCGATCACGTCCTTCTTGAATTCGATCTTCCAACCCCGCCGTGGATGAGCTGTGGCGTTACTATCCGTCCGCGCTTCTTGGTTGAGATTCGGTGATCCAACCAGATTTTCTCCAGCGACGATCCTTCATGTAGAAGTCCCCGAGTGACTCACTGTTTTTCTAAAAGCTCGGTCGCCAGCTGCTGATAGTGGTCGCGATCTAGCAAGAATGGCTGACCATCCGCACCGAGGCGGCCGTAGTAGAAGGCGGGATTCTGCGCGGTGCTGCCGGGAGCGAGTCGTAGTTCCAAGGTCGAATGCCCGGTGACGTTGAACATGTCATCGGTCGTGTTCTCGATGATTTTAAAGGCAAGCGACGGTGTGAGCAGTGCTTCATTTGCAGACTCATCTTCCGGTGAAAGCCAGCGGGTGACCTTGAGCGCTTCGAGGACGCCTAACATGAAATTGGCGCGAGCGGGGATGAGTATGGCGGTCAATTCCTTGGCGTTGCTATTCGCGGTCCATTCGTCGGCGTTGCCATCATAGAGCACGGTGAGCGGCGGCTGATTTCCGCTTCTGCGGGAAATGGCGGTGAGGTTGTTACGGTCCAGCGACCAGAGGCGGGAGTCCCGCCACTCGAAGGCTTTGACCGGGAGCGATGAGACGAGCGCTTGGTCCACTTTCATGACGGTGGTAGTGCCGAGCCGGTTGACGAAGTAGCCGCCTTTTCCGTCGATTCCGAATGAGAGCACGATCGGTGGCTGGCCTTCTTGGCCCATGAAATGCAGTTTTAAAAACGGCTTATCCAGTCCCCACGGCGTGAAATCGGTGGCTGCGTCGGTGGGAAATGAAACCGCCCGGCCCGCCATCACCGTCTGGAGTAGGGTGAAAAGCCGTTCCTCATTCGCCGGTTGCGATTGCCCGTCGATGGTGGTCATCCACGGCGAGGGCGGGGTGCGGGAAATCAGGATTTCCTGACCATTGGCCGGCTGGATCAGCACTCCACGCAGCGAGGCGCGGTTCAGATTGATTAGTGCGGAGTCGCGTAAGTCATTGATAGCGCGGGGAAGATCTGCGAGCGAGACGGTGTCTGGCTGCGGCTTGAGCGGGAGGTCGAGGACGGTGGCTGGCCGGTCGCTGACGGTGGCGTGGACTTCGCTGGAGTCTGCTGTCTCCGCTGGAAAAATGGCGAGCACCGTCTCCGGTTCTCCTTCCGCGCCGAAGCGGGCGATGGCGATCTGGCCTGGCTTGGTGAGCGTGCCCGGCGGGGCCAGCGTGACCGAAGCACGGTCCGAAACTTTCCTCGCCTGCAATTGATAGAGTCCTTCTAGTAACGACTTTACCGCCTTGGGATCGGTGGCGAGTTCCTGTGGCTTGGTGATGCGCCACGGGCTTGTCGGGGTTTCCCGGTTGAGGGTCAGTTCATCCTGACCGTTGAGGATGCGGATTTGCCGAAGGGTGAGGGGATTAAAATAAAATGGCCGGTGGTCGCGCAGGAGTTTCAGACCATCCGTGAACCACGGGCCGATGTCGCCGGTGCAAGCGTAGATATAGTCTTTTTTCCTCGCGTCTCGGGTCTGGACGAAAACCGTCGGCACGGGAGTATCGATTTCCTTAAAAGTCGCCAGCCACGGCGTCAGGCGGCCGATTTTATATTTCGCAAGCGGTTCGTGGTTCTTTCCCTCCAGCCGGATGCTGACGGCGTTTTCCTTGAGTCCGGCCTTTTGGGGATCGATCTCACCCACCTCGGCGATGTCTTCCACTCTCATGCCGAGGGTGAAATTGATGATTTCCACGGCAGCGCGTGGGTCCATCCGGTCCTTCCACGGTGCGACACTCTGCCAGCCGTGCTCGCTCAGTGCGAATTCCGCGCGGACCGAGTTCTGGGAGACTTGAATGAATTTCACCTCCGGCGGGGTGAAACTCGGCACCATCTTTTTCTCCGCCACGCTGTATTTGGAATAAATCCGCGCCCCTATCTCAGTCGGTGGTGAGCCGAACACCGAATCAAAATTTCCCCGCGTCCACTGCCAGCCTGCCAGTCCACAGGCGAGGACGGCCAGCAGGGCGAGGATGAGCGTGAAACCGAAGGAACGCATGGTGAATCAAGCGCGGCGTGAGGACCAGATGAAGGCTCCGATGACGATTAGAAACGCGGGCAGGAAAAACAAATTCACCCGGTTGATGAATGAGACCTGCGCATCGAGAATCGGCAGTTTGTAAGTGCCCAGCGAGCGTGGGCCGATCCCGGCAAGCGACTCGCGGTCCATCAGCCAATTCACCGAGGAGGCGAGGAAATCGATGTTCTCCTCGTGCTGCTTCGACGCATCAAGGAAATCGGTATTAGCGATGACGACCATCCGCGAAGTGTTCGCCGCGAACCGATCGTCGCCCGCAGCACCGCGAGTGACGCTGGCGGCTAGATAGAGCGGTGACTTGTTATCCTCCCTTTCGTCGAAATTCGGGTCCTTACCGCCGAACTTGGTTTCCCCCCAGAAGCCGTCCGCCGCTTGGATCAGGCCCACGGCATTAACCTTTTTGTTGAGTAGATCTTCCGCCAGTTCCCGCACTTCTAAGGATGAGGTCGCGCCTTCGTAAATGGTTGTTTGCAGCGCCAGATCCTTGGTGAAATCCGTGCCCGGTGTGAAGATGCCGCGTGCAGTAGTATCGATCCGGTTATCCACCTTCGTGATCACCCGGTCGCGGCGTGGAGTCACCCCGTTGCCACGCAGGAAGGTCTTCAACTTCGGTGGCATGTCGCCCGGTTTTAGAAGGATTAAAAGTGCAGCCTTGGGGCGATTCCAATAGCTCTCCAGCACCGCGATTTCCGAGTCGGAGAAATCATACTTCGGAGCGACCAGTGCCACGCCCTCCGTGTCAGTCGGGATTTCCTCAAGCCCGGATAGATTGATGCCAGTGACCTCGACGTTTTGGAAAAGCAGCGTGTTTTGCAGCGCCTTCATCGGAGAATTTTCGCCCTCACCATCCAGCCGGCTCTTGTCTGCGAGGAAGACCATCTTGCGAGAGCGGCCTTCGATGGCTTCTACCAGTCGCGCCGTTAGCACATCTTCGCCTTGGAAGCCGGTGATCTTCCGCTGGGTCTTCTCGGTGGTATAAATCGCCATGTCATCCGCCACGATCACCTTGACGTGTGGATTGAGGATGCGCACCGGTTTCTCGTCGGCATTTGGATCGTCCGTTTTGGCCCTTTCCTCGGTCGAGACTGGGCTGTCATCCGTCCGCGCATCCATGATCAGCAAGTCCTTCGTCAGCGGCAGCCCATAGGCGGCGGTCACTTCTTGGACCCGGTCTGAACTTCGCAGGGGATCGACGATCTCTAAGGCAATATTCCCGGCGGAAAGGCGCACATACTCCTCCGCCATCACCCGCACCCGTTCGTAGAACGGCGAACTCCGCCGGAACGCCATGATCCACTTGATCGGCTTCTGCCGCGCCTTCTGGACGTTCTCCGCGAGGTAGCGCTTGGTGGAGGGCGACAGGGTGTAAGCCGCCTCGCGACTCAGGTCGAAGCGCCGGAAATGATGCTCTGCTAGGTAATTTCCCGCGCAGAGGATCACGGCGAGAAACACGATTTGCAGCACGGATAAGGTGCCCAGACCCCAGCGGTTCAGCGGGCGTGCGGGTTTCCCTTTCGGTTCGGAAGCAGGATCAGACATGAGGCGAAAACAGGAAATTTCAACGACGCCAGCGACGGTAATCCACCACCTGATAGGTCAGGAACAGCACGAACAACGCGAGGCTCAGGAAATACACCATCGGCCGTGTGTCGAACAATCCGCTGGCGAAATAATGCAGATGCTGTTGCGAGGAAATGTAGTGGAAAAACGCCGAACCCGCGAACGACTCGCCCCAAATGATCGTCACGTAGCCCAGGAAATATTGAATCACTAGCAGCCCGATCGTCAGAATCCCTGCGATAATCTGGCTCGATGTCAGCGCCGATGCCAAGCAGCCGATGGCCGTAAACGCCGCGCCCATCAACATCACCACCGTGAATGCGCCACCCATCGCCCCCGCCGACCATGCGGGCGGCAGATGCGTCGCCCAGTCGAACATCTTGAATTGCACGAACGCCGGAATCCACAGCGTGGTGTAGAAAATCATCGCCGCCGTGTATTTAGAAAACACCACCTGCCACGTCCGCACCGGTGCCGTCAGCAGCGTTTCCAAAGTCCCCGAGCGCTCCTCCTCCGAGAACAATCGCATCGTGATCAGCGGGAAAATGAACAAGAAATAGAACCAGAACAGCGGCGTGTGAAATGTCACATACACCAAACTGTCTCGCACCGGCGTGTCACGGAAGCCCTTCATGGCCGTGGAAAGCGAGATCCCCTGCATGATCGTCACGAAGGCCAGCACCACCCAGCCGAACGGGGTCAGGAAATACCCTTTAAGTTCTTTAAAAGTCAGGATGCGGAATAATCTCATGCGGCGGACGCTCTTCGTAAGGGATAACCGCCACATGGCAAAGGGAAAAGCCCGCCCAACCCCGTCCCAAACCTTGTGCAACCACGGTCCAAACCCTGTGTGACCTTTACCCAAACCTTGTGCGACTACGACCCAAACCTTGTGCGACCCTAGCCCAAACCCCGTGTGACTACGACCCAAACTCGGTGCAACCACGGCCCAAACTCTGTGCAACCACGGTCCAAACCTTGTGCGACCCTGACCCAAACCCTGTGTAACTACGCCTCAAACCTTGTGTGACTACGACCCAAACCTTGTGCGACCTCGACCCAAACCTCGTTTAGATACCACCTCAACCCATGTAGATCAGAACCCCAATACGCTACGGATTAGTTCGAACCGTTGGTTTGAAGGCGTTTCCCTGCCATTCTCCCTCATCTTTTCTCCGTGTCTCTTTGCGGCTTTTGAGTCTTGTGGTGAAAAAATGATTCATCCCGGATTTCGCCATGTGCCTTCGTCACGGTGGTTCATTTAGTGGAAAATGAGGTAAAGGCTGACCATGGCGATCATGACGATGGCTGCGAAGACCTTGTAATTGAGGATTCCCGGCCAGCCGGGAGCTTTGAGCGCGTCCAGCGGATGCAGCCAGTAGAGCGCCTGCGCATCTTCCCCGGCGAGCTTCGGTTGGAAACGGGTGACGAGGATTTGTAAAATCAAGCAGGCGACAAATAAATAGAAGGCCATCATCATGAAGGGCGTGGCGGTGAAAAATGCCGGAACCCAGCGGAAGGGCAGGGGGTAGCCTTCGTGCAGAGCTTTCACTGAGTAGGTGGCGACGCCGAGGAGCGAGCCAAGCCATAGCGTCCATTTCGCACTGCGGGCTGAGGCGGCGGGCCAGAAGACGCCTAGCAGAAAAACGCAGGTGATGGGTGGCGCTAGGTGGGCGATGATTTCGTTAAACGCATTGAAAATACTGACCTTGCGGTCGAGCAACGGCACCAGCGCGATGCCCAGCGCGATGGACGACAGGGTGGCGATGCGACCGATGAGGACGAGCTGCTTGTCGCTGGTGGTGGGGCGGAAACGCTTGACGATGTCGTAGCTTACGAGGGTGGCGATCGAGTTCGAAGCACTGGATAAATTCCCCATCAGTGCCGCCATCAGCGCGGCAGCGAGGAGTCCGAGTAGGCCAGTGGGCAGCAGCTTCTTGATCATGACGGCATAGACTTGCTTCGAGCGATAGGGGTGGATGCCGGGCGGTGCAGGAATTGTTTCGCCACGGTCGCTCATCAGCGTTTTTACGGGCACATTCGGGCCGATGATGAGGGCAGAGTCCTTGCCGGTGGGTCGGATCGCGAGCTGCGAGAGATCGAGCAGCTCGCCTTGCTGGAGGTGGATCGGGGCGATGGCCGCGCCGCCGACGTCGCCTGTGATGGCGATGATTTTTTCGTTGCCGACGGTTTGGATCAAACGGACTTGAGTGACGCTAGCGAGAGTTCCCTGTTGCACTGCGGTGTAGAGCATCAGCCCGGGGACGATGAAGATGAAGACGGGGAGGATTTTGATCAGGCCGCAGAAGATCGGGCCGACACGGGCGTCGTTCTCACTCTTCGCGCCGAGCACGCGCTGGACGATGGTTTGGTCCGCGCACCAATACCAGATGCCGAGCACTGGGTAGCCTAGCAGGCTCGCATACCATGGCATGCCGCTATCGTCGCCGTGGGGGCGGAGCATGTTCATGAGCTTGCCGTCGGTGAGGCCTTGGGTTGCGGCGGTGGCGGTATTTAGGGTGGAGGTCATGCCTTGCCAGCCACCGGTTTTTCCCCAAGCGAACCATGTGATGACGAAGGCGCCGAGTAGGAGGACGACGGTCTGAATCGTCTCGGTGATGGCCACTGCCGCGAGTCCGCCGACCACGGTGTAGATGCCAGTGAGTCCGCACAGCACGCAGATGCAGGTCCATTTCTCAATGCCGAGAATGTCGTGCAGGATCAGCCAACCGGTGGCGAGCGGGAAGGCGATGTGGAAGACAATGGCCGCTACGATGGAGACCACGGCCAGCAAGTCACGACACTCGCGGCAGTAGCGTTTTTCTAGGAAATCCGGCAGGGTGGCGACTTGGGATTTGAGATAGAACGGTGCGAAGAAGAACCCGAGCAGGATCAAGGCAAAGGCGGCCATCCACTCGAAGTTACCGTTCAGCAGCCCGGTGTCGTAGCCGGATTGCGCGAGACTGACGAGGTGGACGCAGGAAATATTAGTCGCGAAAAGTGCGAGGCCGATGACGGGCCACCTCAGTGTATGAGCTGCCAAAAAATAGTCACCGGCTACTGATTCACCTCGCTGCCGGCCCTTTTTCTTAGCGCTTATTCCTGCCCGACAGCCGAGGCCGACGACTCCGACAAGATAAACGATGACGATGACCCAGTCGGTGAGGCTGATAGACATCGGCATCGGCATCGGTTCTATGAGTCTAGCGAAATCTCCTGCACCGAGCTCACACGAGGCCAGCGCGCCGCCCGGACGGCTTTTCCCGGCTGTCGAGCCACCGATACTGTTCCGGGGTCATTTGATGACGGTGTCTAAACGCCCGAGTTAGATAATTTCCACTCGAGAATCCGGTGGCCGCCGCGATTTCTTTGATCGACTTCGTGCTGGTACGTAGCAGTTCACAGACCTTGTCATGGCGCAGCACGGAGATTTCCTCCTGGATGGTGCGGCCGACGTGCTTGGTGAAGGCCTTAAGCATCCCGCGCTCACTCAGCCCTGCATGGGTTGCCACGGCAGTGACCGATAGATTGGGATTGGTCAGGTGGTTCGTGATGAATAGGCAGGCCTTGGCCACATGGATGTTGTCCATGGCAAAAACGTCGGAACTCAGACGGTTCGCGATGCCAGCACCGGCGGGGACGATCCGGTGTCGCTCGCTGGAGCTTCCGTCGAGGATTTCATCCAAAAAAGCGGCTCCTTGATAGGCAAGTTCCGCTAGATCAAAGCAGACGCTCGACAGTGGCACCCGACTGACTTCACAGAGGAGTTCGTCATTGTCCACCCCCATCACGGCCACTTGTTCGGGGACCAGTAGCCCCATGTCTAAGCAGGCCTTGATGATATCCACCCCCACGGCGTCGTTGTAGGCAAACACGGCAATCGGCTTCGGGAGTTCATTGAGCCGGGCGCTGATTTCCCGGATGCGGCTTGCCCAGTCGATAGACGGCGAGTTGGCGTCTGTGATTAGCGGTGGCAGATGCGCCACCGAGTGTCCGGCCACTGCCACACGCCCGATGAATCCTTGCAAGCGTCTGGCGTGGAATGAATCGTCCGCCAGCGGTGCGACGGCAAAGTGCTTGAACCGCCGGTCGAGGAAATACTCCGCCGCTGCCACCCCGAATGCCGCATAGTCGGTATCGATCCGCGCCGCATTGACCCGTTGGTTGACACCGGTGATTTCCACGGTGGGCAAGCCCAGTGAGTTTACATGCTCGGCCAGTTCGTCAGAGAAGCCGCACTGTGAGATCACACCGTCTCCGGACCAGCGTCGCGGCACTTTCCCGGTGTAGGCCATGGTCGCGTCGATGTGCCAGCCATGCTCACGGGCGTATTTCGCGATGCCTC
The DNA here is from genome assembly GCA_043766715.1 of Luteolibacter sp. GTDB lineage: Bacteria > Verrucomicrobiota > Verrucomicrobiia > Verrucomicrobiales > Akkermansiaceae > Luteolibacter. The sequence goes on along the minus strand of JAYUHS010000190.1, from coordinate 14,963 downwards.
GCAGGAACCCGTGGTGCGTCGTGCTCAGCGCGATTAAAATGCTGCGTGTCATCGGCCTGCCGAATACACAACAAATTCCCGATCTTGTCATCTTAGAAAGAAATCGCGAAAGCTGCTAGTCGCTCCTAGGCCTTTCCCTCCACCTGTCGGTTGGCGGACTGGGTTCTGATTTTGAAACTACCGGCAGCGGATATTGACACCCGATTTGTTTTGTCGGGATTGGGAGCCGGGCTGAATCTCGACAAGCACAGTTAAAATGAAATTCCGGGCAAGTCCGATTCTATCACTAACTATTCTACATCTCGTTGGTATCACGCCGGCGCTTCAACCGGATCAATCTAGCTTTTAAACACCCCATGGTTTCCATCGCTCTTTGTTTCAAGTTCACCGCGATTCATGCCCGCATCGCAGTGGCAGCGGCTATTCTGCTGGGTTCTGGCATCGCCGAGGCCGCAGGATTTTACGCCTACTACACGCGTCTTGCCTATCCTGACGCCTCCGAGGTCGCCTTACCGGGCCGGGCACTGACTGGGAAGTATGCGGATGTGGTAGTGCAGTTGGCCGGTGGGCGCTTCGTTTTCAGCCGGGAAAATGGCTACCTGCCGCAATGGGAGGTAGGCACATCTAAATGGCTGGCACCGGAAATCATCGCCCGCCGGGGCGACGGTCCGTCTGCTAGGCCGGATAACATCAACCGCGCCTCCTATGTGCGCATCATCGAAAGCAATGCCACCCAAGCGGTGGTCCACTGGCACTACGCGCCAGACCTCACGAGCGACCATTTTACGAATTTTCAAGGCACTTACAACGGCTCGCCCGGTAGTTACTGTCAGGACTTCGTGGAAGAGTATTTCATCGTCAAGTCGGATGGGACGGTAAGACGCACGGTGCGGACCAGTTTGGAAAAGATAGACGCTTATAACAGCCCGTCGAATCTCACCGTTCAGACATTTTCACTGAACGCGGGTGGGATCGCCGGAGTGAACACGCAGGCAGCGGTCCCGCAAGACACCACGCCAGCGGCCACCACCGGCGCACCCATTAAGATTCCGCCAGTAGCTTCACCCGAGCTATGGTGGAAGTTCGATGATGGCATGACCCCCCGTCCGTTAGCGCGGAAATACCTCACGCAGGAAACGGTGACTGCTGCGGACTGTATGATTTCAGGTAACGCGACGATCTGGCAGCAAGGGGTATCCGGCACCTGCCTTGCATTCGACGGTTATACCTCAGTGGTGACGCTGCCTGCCGCCAAGGCACCGAATGTCAGTGGCGGATTGACCGTGGAGGCATGGGTGGCGCCACAAGAGTATGCGAATAGTTCCGCAGCGATCGTGGATCACAGTGGAGGCACTGCGAATGGATATTCGTTGCACATGGACCGTTTGGGGCACCTCGTGTTTCGAGTGCAATGCCCTAGCGGCTGGAAAACCCTAACGACCTCCGCCCAGTTGCCATTGCTGAAATGGGCGCATGTGGCGGCGGTCTATAATCCTGCTTCCGGTCTCGTGATTTACATCAATGGCGCATCGGCAGGGACCTTGTCAGCCACCGGCACCCTCGTGGATGCCGCCGCCACTGACATTCGGATCGGGATGTCACACAAGAAGGAAGCACCCAGCGCAACCGTCAGAGGATTTGCGCAGAGCTTTCTCTCTAACGTTGTGTTTGACGGTTTAATCGACGAGGTGCGGGTTTATGGGAGACCTCTTACCGGCTCGGAAATTGCCTCGAACCGAACGGCATTGATTCCGGCGAATCCGCAACCGTTGCAATACCGGGAGATGCCTAGCGGAACGCCGGATGGGAAATTCGGCGCGCGCTACGAAAAACTCGCCTACACACCTGCGTGGGACAACCTGTGGCGAGTGGGCGACCACCCCGACATCGTGGTGGGCTTCGACCAGCATCCGGTGCGGATGGTGTTCTGGCGCGGGACGGGATACGGTCTTTCCACGGTCTCTGAGAACGGGATTTGGGTCAGCGACCAGAGCCCTGAGAATTGGGACGAGGGACCGAGCTACGCGGAACACATGTCTGACAAACATTGTCGTTTTTCCCATGTACGCTTGATCGAGAATACACCTGCCAGAGTCTTAGTACATTGGCGAGTTGCGAGTAGCATGATCGACTATAAACTTCTCACCACTAAAGATTCGTGGGGCGATTGGACGGATGAATACTATGCCATTTATCCCGACGGAGTTGCAGTGCGATACCAAGAAGTCCGTGCGAACACCCCAGGACGGCTCGGAGAGGTCGTGCAACACGAGATGCTAAATCAACCAGGCACCCGGCCGGAAGATAATGCGCATGACCAAATGATCGTCGTCGCTAACATGAATGGGGAGACGCGGCGCTACGATTGGTCGGGCGGCTCGGGAGCGGTAAGCCTCGATCCGGCCATCGCTAACGGGAATATCGAATACATGAATCTCAAGGCGAACTATAAGCATTACATCATCGGGGAAGCGGGGTCCTCTTGGTCACCTTTTGGTTTGTGGAATCCAAACTATGCCAAATTCAGTTGCTGGAACCACTGGCCAGTTTCAATGGTTCCTGACGACCATCGCGACACACTATGGCCGGATCGCCCGAGCTCTGTTTGCGTTGGAAATCTATTTCCCTTAAGGCGTAATGTTGGAACCTATCAGCAGCAGGTGATGAATCTCTATGGATTGACCAACCGCACCGCGGCAGAACTTGCCCCGCTGGCCAAGTCGTGGGCGCAAGCTCCGGCGATTCTAACTCTGACAGATTGCCAAGGAGCAGCCTACGTTCCTGCGGAGCGTGCCTACCATTTCAACGCCACTGGTGCTGCACCGTCGGTCAGAATCGCAGCCAGTGCCGCATCTCCAATCGCAAATCTGTGTTTGGTGGTGAAGGAGTGGACTGCCTCCGCTGATGCACCAGTCCGCCTAGTGATCGACGGCATCGAGCAGCCCGCAGGACCGAGTTTCCGCCAAGGAATCGTCCGGGATACCACAGGCAAGCAAATGCTCGTGGTATGGGTGGAGCGGGCCGCCACCGCTCCAGTGACTTTGACTTTACTCACCCAACCAGCGACACCGACGGGATTGATCGCCACACCCGGCCTCGCCGCAGTCGCCTTAAACTGGGCACCGTCCGTCGGCGCTGCGGGCTACAAGCTCTGGAGCCGCAATACCGTCAGCGGCGTTGAGCAGATCGAAACGCTGGTCGCACCACCCCGGCGGAGTGCGGGGCTCGCAATCGACACTCTCTATGAGTTTAAAGTCGCCGCGACTAGCAGTTCCGGCGACAGCGAGTGGTCAGCGCTGGTGACTGCGACTCCCACCGCCACCCGAGGTAACCAAGCAATTACTTTCGACTCAGGTTCAGAACAGAGCAGGGAGAAGAACAGTCCGCCTTTCGCAAATCCGGCGACTAGCAGCTCCGGTCTATCGATCACCTACTCAAGCGGCAATTCGGCCGTGGCCACAGTGGACTCTACTACCGGCATGGTCACCATCACCGGAGTGGGCACCACCAATTTGCGAGCCGATCAAGCGGGTGATGCGGCCTTCGCCGCAGCCCCTCAAGTGAGCCAAATCCTCACGGTCATCAAAGCCAGTCAGACGCTCACCTTCGACCTCGGCTTGACGCTTCGTAAGGCATCAGTCGATCCGCCCTTCGCTAACTCGGCCACCGCAAGTTCGGGATTGGCAGTTACCTACTCATGCGACACTCCGGCAGTAGCCACGGTGGATTCCGCCACCGGCGTGGTCACTATCGGAGGAGTAGGCACTGCGCAAATTTTTGCCAATCAACCCGGTAATGCCAGCTACCAACCGGCCTCGCAAATTTCACAAACGCTCACAGTCGATGCAATCAGCGCGGTAAGCGCCTACAGCAGCACTCGCATTCCTTTCATCAACACCGGCACACTGGTGGGAGCGGCGGTATTTGGTAATGCCGGCACTTACGACGGCATCCCGTTTAATCTCTGGAACACGCCATTCACCACTCCGCTATCGCTCGACTCGGGGGTCAGGGTGACCATGACCACTAACGGAGGCGATGGCGGTGGAAGCGTCACCGGAGCAGCCTTCGGCACCAGCCAGCAGTATCAATTCGGGGCATACCCAAATTCCAATCCCCGCGGCATGACATTGACCTTCACCGGACTGGATCGTAGCCGGGAATATCGCTTTCAATTCGGCTACGGCGACACCCGGACCATCTACGCTTACAATGAAACTGTTTCCATAGCGGCGAGTGATAGTATCACCGCGACGACGACCTTGGCATTTGGCTCGCCTGGAGTCGGAGACGAGTATGCCTTGCTCACAGTGATGGCGAATAACACGACAAGCTTGGTGTTGACCTTGCCACAAACGGTTTCTGGAAATCACGGCCCCATGCAAGCCGGCTTTTCCGTCCACCAGCTTCCCCCATCACGCTACAACGCATGGGCCGCCGCTAACACCGGCGGCCAGCCCCCGGACGTCGATTCCGACGGCGACGGCCTGCCCAACGGGATTGAGTATTTCATGGGCGCTACTGGCTCAAGCTTCACCGCCACCCCTGCGATCATGACCGCAGGCGGCGTCCTCACTTGGACTTGGCCTCAATCCCCCGCAGCGGTGGCCAGCTACAACCTACAATTTTCTGACGACCTTATGAATTGGCAGCCCGTCGCCCCAAGCACCACCCAGATCCTTACATCTCCAGACCGGATCCAATTCACCCTGCCTAGTGGCACCGGCAAGAAATTCTTCCGCTTGGCGGTAACGCCCACGTCTTGATGGCTGCGGAGAAATCCATCCCAGTCAGAACGGCGGCAATAGATCTTAAAAGATAGTATATCGCTGCTGAATCTTCATCGCTTGATTTTGCCACCTCACCTGCGGAGTATACGATGGTTCTGATTTTGAAACCTAACGAAGCTTAAATTGAAACGTTAAACTCATGGGCGAGATCCACTTCGAATGCTTCGCTCAACTTCGTTAAACAGTGAGCTGCGAGATCACGAACGCCATCTGATTAACATGTAAATCCAACCTGACAACCACAACAACCCTCCATGCAACCAACCCACAATTCGTTCGTTAAATCCAGCCGCATCCGTTGTAGCGCTGGAGTCTTGGCCCTTTTCATCACCGCATCAGCTGCACAAGCCTCGGTTACCATTATCGGCAACTATGTCGGTGCCACCGCCCCGACCCTAAATAGCGCCTACGGCACTTTAGAATTTGCCCTGAACATGGGCGGTAGCTCGCTCACCCGCGACGGCATCGCGTTCACGGCCGCAGGGACCGACAATACCCCATCGCCACAGACGTTTCTGTTAAACGGAGGTATAAGTTCGAGCATCGACGTCGTGGGGACCACCAGCACGGGGGCTAATTGGGGGAAAACTACTCTCGGCGGCGGAACGGACCCACTCTTCTATACCGTCACCTACGCAAATGATAGTACAGGTTACACGATCGACCTCACCGATTTGGACGCGGGCAAATCATACGAACTGCAATTTCTGTTTGGGGATCCACGGAACGGAGATTTCCCACACACTCGAACCGTCACCATGAGCGACAACCTTGCCTCCACGGCCACAGCCCTTGTGAGCTACGGCAAGGCGGGTCTTGGAGACGAGTTCGCGATGCTGACCGCCGTCGTATCGGGTTCCACCAGCTTCAAGTTCATCTCGCCGAACACAGGGGATGGGACAGGCGCCCCGCTAATTTCCGGCTTGGTGGTTCATAGCATCCCAGAGCCGTCTTCGGTGCTGTTGGGTGGTTTCGGTCTGCTCGCACTGCTGCGTCGCCGCCGCGCGTAACCCACCGACCAAGTCCGTAATTCTAGATTGAAAGAGATCGCCGGCTTACACCGGCGGTCTTTTTTCGTTCTGGTCCGGCCACATCCCAAACCGCTGCGCGGAACAAAGGCGGCCAGTGCCTATGGGCTAGCAAACCGAGCCAGTGCTGGGCGCCCTTTGCTAAGAAGCACTGGCGAATATCTATCTGAATCACTTCCCCCGCGAACCAACAGGTTTGCGATGATTCTTAGGTTGCGTGGGATATCCAGTCGTTATAGACCGTCACGCTAACATCTCCATCAAATGGCCGAAGACATCCGAGTTTCTGACCATGCCGGCGAAGCGGTCGGCTTGGGGGCCGAGAGCGGAAATGAGCGTGGGGTCTGAGGTGTGGGTGGTACCGGTCCAGCCGATGCCGGTGCGGTTCCCGGCGAACTGGCCTAGCAGACCTTCGGGTTTCTTGAGTTGCTCGTTCCACTCGATGACGGGATGTTTTTGAAAAATCTCGATCAATGCAGCAGCTTCGTTCGGCTTGAGGGTGAAATCGAGATTCTGCTTGATGAGTCGAGTGAGCATGTGGGGTGTGCCATCTTTGATTTCCCCCCACTCGCCGAAGAGACGTTCGTGGGAGGCCTTCATGTTAGCAATTCGGGCGAAGCGCTGGGTGCTTTCCGTGTAGGCATTTCCCATGCCGCAGAGTCCGGGGTTCGAGTTGCCGTGGTCGCTGGTGACGACTAACAAAATATCCTCGCGCTTGCCGATGAGCTGGAGCACGGCGGCGATGGCATCGTCGAAGGCGAGCTGGTCACCGAGCAGCGCGCCGATGTCGTTTAAGTGGGCGGCGTGGTCGATGCGGGCGCCTTCGATTTGTAGGAGAAACGGCTGGTCGCTGGCGAGGAAACGAGTGAGTGCGGCTTGGGCCATCTCGGTAAGTGTCGGAACGGCGGCGGCCATGGGTGGGTTTGAGTCGCGGTCGATGGAGAAAGGAAGGTGGCCGCGGGTGAAGGTGCCTAGCAGTTTCTCCGTGCGGGCGGCGAGAAGGCCGTCGCGGTTGCGGACGATGCCGTATCCGGCTTTGGCGAAATCTCCAAAAAGGTTGCGTTTGTCGGCGCGGTCCTTCTCGCTGAAGTAGCCGGAGCCGCCGCCGAGGATGACATCGACGCGGTCGAGATACTGCGGGGCGATTTCGTCTTCGTTGCCGCGTTTCGTGACGGAGGATGCGAAGCCTGCGGGGGTGGCGTGGGTGATGGTGGCAGTGCTGACGAGGCCGATGCGTGCGCCTTTTTTCTTGAGAATCGCTGCGATGGGAGTGATTTCCCTACCGTCGGGACTGACGTTGATGCTGCCGTTGTTCACCCGCTGGCCGCCGCCCCACGCACTGGAAGCGGCGGCGGAATCGGTGACCATCGAGTTCGCGGAGGCGGTGTCCATCAGCCCGCGCGCGGAGTTGGGATCGTTGAAAAGTGACCACCACTGGGTCCCGCGCTGGCGGGTGAGCTTGGAGTAGGCCTCGGCGAGGGTCAGCACGCCTGGGCTCATGCCATCGGACACCATGAAGACGATTCCACGCAGGGAGCCCGCCGGCTTTGTCACCGGGTCGGCGGAACCCGATGTGCTGGAAAAAACGGCGGCGGCGCTGGTGAGTGTGGCCGCCTTGAGCCAGTCGCGACGGGCGATTTCATGGGTGCCAGTGGGTTTCGCGTTCATGCGGGATTCTTAGCACCGCAGGAAGGGGCGGCAAGAATTTGAAACTGGGTGGGGGGAACCTTCCTGCCAGCTCAGGCTTGCGTGGCTGCTCACGGTTCATTAACCATCCGCCCCTCATGACGCACGATCCGGACCAACACGCCTCGCTGGGAGCGATGTATTCCGACTATTTCCTCGACTACGCCAGCTATGTCATCCTCGAGCGGGCGGTTCCTCATTTGTTCGACGGACTCAAGCCAGTCCAGCGCCGGATCCTCCACGCCATGGATGAACTCGACGATGGCCGCTACAACAAGGTCGCCGGAATCGTCGGAAATACGATGAACTACCACCCGCACGGCGACCAGTCCATCGGTGCTGCCATCGTCGGACTCGGTCAGAAGGACCTGCTCATCGACACCCAGGGAAACTGGGGAAACACCCTCACCGGCGACGGTGCGGCGGCTCCCCGTTACATCGAAGCGCGGCTGACGAAATTTGCCAACGAGGTCGTTTTCAACCCGAAAACCACCAACTGGCTTCCCAGCTACGACGGCCGCCGGAAAGAGCCTGATACGCTGCCGGTCAAGTTCCCGCTGCTGTTAGCGCAAGGAGTGGAGGGGATCGCCGTCGGCCTCGCCTGCAAGGTGCTACCGCATAATTTCCACGAACTCATCGAGGCCGCCATCGCTGTGTTGCGCGACCAACCTTTCACTCTCGTCCCGGATTTCCCCACCGCTGGGATCATGGATGCCTCGGACTACCGGGACGGTCTGCGAGGCGGGAAAATCCGGGTCCGCGCCCGCATCGCCACGGATAAAAAAGGCTTCCTTCGCATCACGGAAATTCCCTTCGGCACCACCACGGGTGCATTGATGGAGTCGATCGTCGCCGCTGCGGATAAAGGGAAAATCAAGATCCAGAAGATCGAAGATAACACCGCTGCGAATGCAGACATCCTCGTCTATCTGCCCGCCGGAGCCGATCCGGAGCAGACACGCGATGCACTCTATGCCTTCACCGATAGTGAACTCACCATTTCTCCGAACGCCTGCGTCATTTACGATGGCAAGCCAGTGTTCATGGGGGTTTCCGAAATCCTCCGCCGCACTACTCATCAGACGCGGGATCTGCTCAAGCTAGAGTTAGAAATCAAACTCGCTGAACTCGCGGAGAAATGGCACTTCAGCTCGCTGGAGAAAATTTTCATCGAGAACCGCATCTACCGCGACATCGAAGAATGCGAGACATGGGAAGCGGTGCTTAAGGCCATCGACGACGGACTCAAGCCATTTAAGAAACTCCTCAAGCGGGATGTCACCGAGGAAGATCTTGCTCGGCTAACGGAAATCAAAATCAAACGTATTTCCAAGTTCGATTCCTTCAAGGCCGACGACGAAATCCGCGGGCTGGAGAAGCTCATTGAGGAGACGGATAAACATTTACGTAATTTAACGAAATATACCATTCGTTGGTATGAAGAACTGGCCAAGAAGTATGGCAAGGAGCGCGAGCGCCGCACCGAGATCGCCTCGTTCGAGCGGGTGGACCGGATGCAAGTCGTCGCGGCTACCGAGATGCTCTATCTGGATGCCAAGAACGGTTTCGCTGGCTACGGACTCAAGAAAGATGGCGAGCCGGTGGAGAAATGCTCGACCATCGACGATCTGATTACCTTCACCGCAGACGGCAAAATGCGAGTGATGAAGGTGGCGGATAAGGTCTTCGTCGGTCAGAAGCCACTGCGCGTCGCGATTTTCCGCAAGGAGGAAGATTTGATTTATTCAATGATCTATCGGGACGGTCGGGATGGCCACATCCTCGCCAAGCGATTCACCGTCGGTGGCATCACTCGTGATAAAGAATATGATCTTACCAAGGGCACGGCGGGCAGTCGTATTCTTTACTTCGCCTTTCATAAGACGAACGAGGAAAGCGCGGCGCAAATGCTGCTCGTCTATCTGAAGTCTGGACTGCGGATGAAGAATCTCATCCGGCCACTCCACTTCGCCGAGTTTGGAATCAAAAGTCGCTCCAGCGGTGGGAATTTAGTCACCAAGCATGGCATTGAGAAAATCATCCGCGCACCGAAAGACTATGATCCGTCGCTAGGGGCGTGACAGTGGTTGCTGCGTCTCGCAGCAACAAAATTTAGTTCTGAAGAATAGGAAGAATTTAACCGCAGATGGACAGGATGAACGCCTATCTCAGAGTTTGAGTTATCTGAGATGACCCGTTGCGGCGAGACGCCGCAACCACGTCTAGCCGATGAGGGCTTGGAGGGCTGCTTCGTCGAGGATGGTGATACTGAGTTTTTCGGCTTTGTCGCGTTTTGAACCGCCGCCTTCACCAGCGAGGACGTAGTTCGTTTTTGCGGAGACGGAGCCGCTGACTTTGCCGCCCTTGCTCTCGATGAGTTCCTTCATCGCATCTCGGTCGATGCTGAGGGTGCCAGTGAGGACGAAAGTTTTTCCAGCGAGCGGCAGGGCAGATAGGTCGGCCTCGGCGGGGATGGGCAGGTAGTTGTCGGAAGCGGGATCGATACCGAGATCGTCAAGGCGGGTGAGGACTAACTGGCCGGCTTCGGATTTAAAAAAGGTGGTGATCGTTTCCGCTACGGCGGGGCCGACATCGCCAGTGATCGAGTATTTCGCGAGGCATTCATTCTGCTTCTTTGCCGTGGGGCGGGTGTCGCGGAGAAGCTCGGCGAGGATTTTCGACTCGGCGATACCACGGATGCTGCGATGCAGGCGGGAGAGTTCTTTCGCAGCGGATTCACCTAACTGGCGGATGCCCATGGCGAACAGCCAGCGGTGGAGTGGCTTGGATTTTGCGGCGGTGAGAGCGGCCAGAATCTTGGCAGCGTTTTTCTCACCGAAGCGGCGTGGGGATTCTTCGGTTCCTAAATTGAGATTGGCTAGAGTTTCTTCCGTGAGTGCGAAGAGATCGAGCACGGTGGTGCAGTGGCCGTGGCGGACGAGTGCCTCGGCGACGATTTCTCCGAGGCCATCGAGATCCAGCGCCTTGCGAGCGGCGAAGTGCTTGATGCGAGTGACGGTCTGCGCCGGGCAGGCGAAATTGGTGCAGCGCCATGCGACGAATCCTTCCTCCTGCGAGATCGGCCCGGCACACGACGGGCATTTCCCGCCGACGCTGTCGTAGAGGGAAAAAGGCAATGCACCTTCCGCATGACGGATGACTTTGACGATGGCAGGAATAATTTCACCGGCTTTCTCGATGAGCACGGTGGCACCGAGGCGGATGTCTTTCTTGGTGATTTCGTCCTGATTGTGGAGCGTGGCGCGGGAGACGGTGGAGCCGGAGACGAGGACGGGTGTGAGTTCGGCGACGGGAGTTAGGACACCGGTGCGACCGACTTGGATGATGATGCTATTGAGCGTAGTTTCCTGCTGCTCTGGTAGAAATTTATAGGCAGCAGCCCAGCGTGGGGCGCGAGAAGTGAAGCCGAGGATTTCACGCTCGGCACGATTGAGGACCTTGATGACCGCGCCATCCGTGCCGTAACAGAGGTCGTGGCGCTCGCGGTTGATCGTTTCTACGGCAGCTAAGAGTTCGGTGAGATTGCTGGCGTGGAGGATGGGTAGATTTTGTGGGATCCCGAAATTTTCCAACAAGTGATGAAAATCATACTCCGTTTCTAGCGGTGGCCCATCGTAAGCACCAAGGCCGTGAGCGAGGAAGGCGAGTGGCCGCTTGGCGACGATTTTCGGGTCGAGCAGCTTGAGGGTCCCGGCGGCGGAGTTCCGAGGATTCGCGAAGGTGGGGAGTCCTGCTTCATCGCGCTCGGCATTGAGCGCGGCGAAGGCTTCATTCGGCATGAAAATTTCACCACGGATCTCTAGCAGCGAGGGAATTGCGTAATCTGGAGCGGGCGGGGAAAGCGGGATGCCACCCATCGATAGGACTTGGAGGTCGATGGGGACCAGCTCGCCGTCCTCGGTTTTGATGAGATTACCGACATGGGCATCGGCGATTTCTGCTCCAGTGGCAACTTCGAGCCAACGATTGTAACCCGACGAACGATAACCGTTGGAAGTGAACCAGTTACTCACTTCGTCGATGCTTGGCTCGGTCCCATGAACGTAGGGCTGGGAGATGACGAAAGCCGGCCCTGCTTCAATTTGAACGATGCCATGAAAGCAAATGTCGTCTTCGAAGAGAAGGTTCGAGGCCGTGATGTTCCTCAAATAGGCAGGGCTGCCTTGGGCTCCAAAATTCGGCGGGATCGTGAACTTAATGACTCGATCCAAGTCCTTGATGTAAAAAACGGTATGCTCGGATTGGCCGCCTAATTCTTTCCACTCTTTGACGAGTTCAAATATTCGGTCTGGATCGAGGATCCGACCAGTTTCCACTCCCCATTCAAGAATGGATTGGGTTTCCTGTCGGATCCGTTCTTGAAGATTTGATCCATCACTTCTCGTGAGCTCAATTTCAAGCTTAGCTCGGAGGCTTTCTTGCGGGCTTCGCGAAGCCGGGTTGAGAGTGTCTGAGATGGTGTGACTGTGTTCATGGTTGGGTAGATAAGGAAGGATGGTCTCCAAGTCAACCCCGTGGGACGTTGCTATGGTGCGTTGAAGTTCTAGGGCGAGCGGGATATTCCGGATCGTGCGGACATTGTGGGTGACGTCGTCGCCGGTCTGGCCGTCGCCGCGGGTGGCGGCGTAGGCGAGCTTGCCGTCGCGGTAGAGCAGGGAAACGGCGGCTCCGTCGATCTTCGGCTCGATGGTGACGGCGATGTCTTCGCGTTTGAGATTTTTCCGCAGTCGTTGATAGAAATCGATGAGTTCTTGCTCGGGGCAGGTGGCACCGGATTTCTCCATGGCCTCGGTGCTGAGCTCGAAAACGTCGTCGATGCTGAGCATGGGGACGGCGTGCTGGATCTGCTGGAAGCCCTCGATGGGTGCGCCGCCGACGCGGAGGGTGGGGGAGTTCGCGTCGTGAAACTCGGGATGTTTTTTCTCTAACTCCTCTAGTTCGCGGAACAGTTGGTCGTAGTCCGCATCGGAAATTTCGGGGGCCGCCTTGTTGTAATAGAGGCGGTTATGGTGGTCGAGCGAGGCGCGGAGGCCGAGGATATGGGTCTCCGGGTCCGAAGGTGTGGAAATGGAAAAAAGATCTAACTCGGCCATGATCGAGATTCTCGATGGCTGGGTGGAGTTTTCAAGACCGGAGTCTGCGGGAGATTACTGCATCTCGGCTAACTGAGGTTTCTTCTGGCTGAAGCGGACGACGACTTGGAATTTCGACCCCTCGCGGGCAGTGCCGAGCAGGGCGCAGCCGCCGCTTCCGATGTTCCAAAGGTGGGAAGGGGAAAACGTTCCGTCACTCAACGAAGCCATCGCTGGTAGTGGTCCGTTCTGGACCGGCTTGCCATAGAGCGTGGTGAGGAGCTCGACGAATTTCTTCCAGCTGGGTTCGAGTTCGGTCTTGTAGGCGGTGTTAGGCCGGGCTTCTGTCTGGAGATTGAGCTCCTTGAGTTTACCGGTGTTGGTCCAGTCGAAGTAAAGGAAACCGTCAAGTGCACCAATTTTCTGGCGGGTGCGGAAGACTCCATTTAGCCCGGAGCGGCCGAGAAAGGCCTCGTCCATGGTCATTTCGACCAGTTTGCTCGCCTTGAGTTTCGCTTCCGTGGTGGTGCGGGTGTCGCTGAAGGTTAGATTGTCGAAGAAGGCAGAGGGGTCTTGCGGTGCAGACGCCGGATTGAGCGGATGGTGGGCATCGAGCCACTTGCTTTCGTCGGCATGGAGTTGTGAAATCTTGATGAGGATTTCTTTCCCCGCTTCCGTCTTGAGGGTGACGCTGGTGGCGTCGCGTTTAATGAAATCGCCTTGGACGGAGCGCGTGCCGTCGGTGTTTTTCCAAGGACGCATCTCGGCGAAAGTGGTTGATACTGAGACGGCTGTGATGAGGGAAATAAGAAGGGAACGGGGAATCATAGCAATGGTGGAGCGGTTCATACAATAAACCCGCCGGATGTCTTACGTGGTGGTAGATTATCGTGACAATTTTGTCTCCAAATCCACCGTTCAGTGGCTGGCGGAGACTAACGTGGAGTCCTCGTGGGCTGCTCGCTTAGTGTCCTTGCGGCTTTTGTCTCGGCTCCCAATCTTTCCGCGAACGCGAGCGGACGGAGAGCACCACGGGGATGCCGGGGGCGGGGTGGGCGGCGCGATATTTATTGACGATGTAGGACTCGTAGCTGTTGGCCATGAGGCGCTTGTCGTTGACGAAGAGGACGATGGTGGGGACGGGGATGACGCTGTATTTCTCCTCCACGGCGGCGGTGGCGTAGTAGAGCTTGAGGCGCTTGCGGAGTTTGTTGTCGATGGGCGGCGGAGTGGCGACGAAGGCTCCTTGCAAGATGCGGTTGAGCTGGCCGGTGCCGGGGATATTTTGGGCGCTTTTTTTAATTTTCAGCGCTTCTCTGAGCACGTGATCGACTGAGCCGCCGGTTTTCGCGGAGCAGGCGACGAAGGGCGCGTAGTGGAGGAAAAACAGTTCCTTGCGGACGTGCTCGGTGGCTTCCTCAAGCCGGGCGGTGCGATTCGCTCCGGGATGAAAGAGGTCGAACTTGTTGAGCACGATGAGGCACGGCTTTTTCTCCTCCATAATGAGCTGCGCGATTTTGCGGTCCATGGAGCTGACTCCGGCGATGAGGTCGATGACGAGCACGCAGAGGTCTGAGCGGCGGACGGCCTTTTCGGTGCGCATGGCGGAGAAAACTTCCACCGAGTTGTCGCGCTTGGCACGGGGACGGAGGCCTGCGGTGTCGATGAGAGTGAAATTCTCGCCCTCGAAGGTGTAGGGTAAATCTACGGCGTCGCGGGTGGTTCCGGCGATTTCGGAAACGATGGTGCGCTCGTCTTTGAGGATCGCATTGACGAGTGAGGATTTCCCGGCGTTGGGCTTACCGACGATGGCGAGCTTGATGCCGACGGCTTCTGCGACTTCGGCCTCGGCCTCAGTTTCCGAAACGAGTGGGGCAATGACGGCGTCGATTTCATCGCAAAGGTGGCCGAAGTTCCGCCCGTGCTCGGCGGAGACGAAGACGCTATTTCCTAGGCCGAGACGGGTGAAATCTGAGTGAGAATTCTCGTGCTTGTCGTCGTCCACTTTGTTGATGACGAGCAGGACGGGTGGCTTGGCCTTGCGGAGTTTTTGCGCAAGGGCTTGGTCGGTGGCGGTGAGACCGGCGTGGGCATCTACCACGAAAAGGATCAAGTCTGCCGTCTGCATGGCGATGTCTGCCTCGATGGTGACTTGCTCGTCGAAACCATCCTCAATCCCACCGCCGATACCGCCGGTATCGATGAGCGTGCAGGCGACTTGGGTGGCCTTGGAGGGTGCGGCGATGCGGTCGCGAGTAACGCCGGGTTGGTCGTGGACGATGGCGATCTTCCTCCCGGCAAGGCGGTTAAAGAGCGCGGATTTCCCGACATTAGGACGTCCGACGATGGCAACAGTAGGCATGGCG
>JAYUHS010000189.1:0-1166 GCA_043766715.1 Luteolibacter sp. | reverse complement strand
GCGGGCCTGGACATTCCCCCGCAGAAGCCACTGCGCCGCGCCTATGAACGGGACCCGGAAGCGGTGAAAGAATGGCTCGGGGAGAAATACCCGCGCCTGCGCCGAAGGGCCGGCAAGCATGGGGCCACGATCTTCTTTCTCGACGAGGCGGGCTTTAGTTCCGAACCGAATCTGGGAAGAACCTCTGGTCTCAAGGGTCAGACTCCTGCTCGCCCGCCTGCCATCCTCCCTATTGCCTTCCTCCGCCTCGGTGGTCAAAACCACCGGGGCGGCGGAGGGGAATAGCGGGGGTCGGTGGGTGGGCGAGCCCGGGCAACGCCAGAAAGTCAATGCGATCAGCGCGGTGAGTGCCAAGGGCGGGTTCTGGAGCCAGGTCTATACCGGGATGTTCAACGCGGGGCGCTTTGTGGAGTTCCTCAAGGCCTTCCGCCGGGGCGGACGTGGCAAAGTGTTTCTGGTGGTCGATGGCCATCCGAGCCATCGGGCCAAAGTGGTCGCGGCGTATGTGGCAGCCTGCCGCGGCGAACTCGAACTGCACTTCCCCTTCGGCAGGCTCAGGGCCGAGTGGCTGCCTCCCTATGCGCCCGATCTCAATCCCGATGAGTTTGTCTGGCAGTATGCCAGGACCAACGGTGTGGCTAAGAAACCCCTGCGCCGCAATGAGTCCCTCAAGGAACGCGTGACCCAAGACCTCGCGAACATTAAAGCCAACCAACACCTGATCCGCTCCTTTTTTATGGGTCAGAGTGTAGTCTATGCCAGAGACTAGTCAGTAGGTCGTAGTCGCAGAATAGATAATCCATGCTGTCGTCGGAGACTAACCCGCGGCTCGTTAACTACGCCTTCGCGCAAACCTCCGCGCCCTTCTCCACGAACTCCTTCGATTTTGCCTCCATGCCTTTCTTCAAGGCATCCTCCCTCGAAGGTCGCCTGTTCGGCGGCGTATTTGCGGACGTCTTTCATCGGTGAACATCACGACGGTGACGCACGCGATTGATGCGGACAACGCGAATCTCATCAGCGATTTCGTAAACGATCCGGTAGTCGCCAACGCGGATTCGCCAGTCGCTTTCGGTTCCCGCCAGCTTGCGACTGCCGACTGGTCGTGGATTTTTAGCCAGAGCCAGGATCGCAGTCGCAGCGCGGGCGCGAATCTCGGAGGAAAG
>JAYUHS010000188.1:0-1180 GCA_043766715.1 Luteolibacter sp. | reverse complement strand
TAACGCTTGCGGGGGAAGAGGGCTCCCGTTTGATTTTCCCGCCATTCGCCAAGGAAGATGTGGCTCCGCTTGAACGTCCTCTGTCGGAATATTTGCTTTCCCCTCCAGATTTGCCCCCCCTTCCGGGGAGTGTTTCCGACGAGCAAGCGATCATCTCCACCAAGCAATTGCGCGGCATCATGGCCGCCGGGGGATTTACGGACTATCGAATGGCGACAAGGGAACTCTTGGAGCGTGGGGATCAAAAGACAATCCTCCGACTCGTTTACTCAATGAAACAGGGGAATGTGGCGGCGGAAATGATGTTAGGTGAATTCCCCTCGCTGCCCGCAATTCCTTACCTGATGGAAGATGTCGCTCACGGCAGCATCGAATATTACGGAACCTTTTTTGCCGGTGATGTCGGTTTCGGTGAAGGCAGAGTGAGAGTGGCGGCGGTCAGGCGCGTGGCCTCGATTCTTGCCAATGCGCCGGAATTCACCGGGGAGACAGGAGCGTGCCTGAGGGCCATCAGCAGCGGAAGAGAATCCCTTGTTCAGACGCTTTCGGACGAATCCCGGTATTTAATCCAGTGGTGGCTGCTCAACCAAAGCGCATTCGAAGCGGGAAAGTGGGACGAAACCCAACCGCTTCCTCAGGAAATATCTTACCTTGATCCCAAAAAAGACACTTCCTTTCATCGCGAGCCAGAAACTCAGGCGCTCTTTGGCCCCACATGGGAACTCTCCGAATCCTTCGAAGCGTGGTCAGAGCGGATCGTGGATCCCAAGCGGCGCAACCTCGACTTCGTCGCACTCTCCTGGGACGGCACCAAAGTGGTCGAGCATCCAGCAAAGTCGCTCGACCCGGACGCTAGGCCTGGCTCCCCGCAGGACCGAGAGTCCCGCAAAACCCCGGCTCCGAGAAACCCACCAGTGCCCGAGAATGACGGAGAGAAGAAAGGGATTTCATGGATCATCGCGGCTGCTGTCGCGATTCTGATCCTCTCAATCATCCGGTGGGCGAGGCGCAAACCAGCGGCAGTGCTTTGAGCTGCCACATGAAACGATTCCTGGCTTTTTTGCTGTTGAGTTCCTCTGCGGTAACGCTTGCGGGGGAAGAGGGCTCCCGTTTGATTTTCCCGCCATTCGCCAAGGAAGATGTGGCTCCGCTTGAACGTCCTCTGTCGGAATATTTGCTT
>JAYUHS010000187.1:0-3460 GCA_043766715.1 Luteolibacter sp. | reverse complement strand
GCAAAAAACTCGCAATCGGCATTTCCCCAAAACACGCTCAAGGCCCCGCCAAATCGAGGCTCTGGGAGCAACATGCTCAGGCCGTGGGACGGTAGTGTTTGTGATTCGAGCAAGCATTCGCTTGCTCATCGATAGGTAGATCATCGCTTCTGAATGTGCGATTTTAACTTCATAGTCCCGGATGAGTCGCCGTGACTGGATCAACCAGCCGAAGGTGCGTTCCACAATCCATCGTTTGGGCACCACTTTGAAGCCCTTGACGTCGTCCGAGCGTTTCACGATCTCAAGTTTTACCCGGTGGTGTCGCGGAATATCTGCCACCTGGTCAATGAGTTTTCCCGTGTAGCCACCGTCCGCCCAGATCAGCTTGAGCCATCCGAATGCTATTGTTAGGACACTAAGTAATAACTTCGCGCCATCTCGGTCCTGGACATCCGCTGTGGTGACTTTCAGGGCAAGGATGTTGCCCAATGTGTCTACTAAAACGTGTCGCTTTCTTCCTGTAATCTTCTTACCCGCATCATAACCACGAACTCCGGGCTGGCTAGCTTTCCGAACGCTTTGACTATCGATAATCGCAGCGGTCGGGGCTTTTTTTTTCCAACTGCGAGACGGGCCTTGTCTCGGATGGCGTGGTGAATTCGTTCCCAATGCCCAAACTTTGCCCATAGCCGGAAGTAGTGATAGCAGGTTTTCCAATGAGGCAAATCGTTGGGCATCATTCGCCAAGCACCACCAGTGCGGATGACATAGAGAATGCCATCAATGATGCTTCGCCTGGAATGCTCCTGCGGACGCCCGCGCAAGGTGTCGGGCTTGGGTGGTAATAGGGGTTCGAGAATTTCCCATTCGGAATCCGTCATGCTGCTTGGATAACTGGCCATGCCAAGTTTCTCTAATACATGAGTAAATTAGTACAGATTAAAATTCAGGGAATTTGTATTTTTAAGACAGCCTCTTAGTGGATTTCAGTATCAGCACCACGATTGGTTATCGTAAACTGATGGATTTCAAAAACTTCACCAGCTCGACCGGCGATGATCTTTATAATGTGACCAGCAAACTCCAATGAAAGGGTAGTCCTGCTGGAGTTGGCGACAGCGATCCTAGTGCCTTTCAAGTGGACACACTGACTCGCGTGGTGATTACACGGGGCGCGGACCAGAATTTTACGAGCTACATTAACGGTATCAAGATAGGGCATCTTCAGTGGCCCGGACAACATCATTCAGTTTTTCAATAGTAATGTTGAAGAAGGTTCAGAATCTTCCGCTGGGGTTGTCGATAAGATACAGATCTATGATTCTGTTCTCACCTCCGCCGAGGTCCTTGCGTCTGGCGGGGCGGGTGTGCAAGAACCAAGCGCTCTCATCCTTGCCAGTCTTGGCCTGACGGCGTTGGTCTGCACCCGCAAGAGAATCCACTCGAAATAGCCGGTAGCCTTACCATCAAGGGTGTGGCGGAAGCTGAAACATAGAGATCTCACTAACAATCCTTGAATTAAACAAGCTCAGTCGAATCGGAGCGACTCACTCTCGCTCATTCGCGTCATGTCATGGCTAAGATGGCGGATTCCACCGGCCCCGGGGAATCGCTCGTCGCCCTTCGCCCCCCAGTTCAAGTTCCTCTGCCAAGGCCGCCGCTCGCCTCTTCTCTGATCACTGCTAACTGATCACCCGACACTTCTTCCGCCCTGCGCGATGGCGCGTACGCCCCGGTGGACGACGTCATCATGGACGAGTTCCACTGCTACTCCGACCACTCGCGCGGCACCGCTTGGCAAATCCCGCTGCTAACATTACCCAAGGCCCGCTTCCTCCTGATGTCCGCCACCCTCGGCGATTCTTCGTTTTTCTCTAAACAACTCACCGCATTAACAGGCGCGCCCACCCCCCCTTGTCCAGTCTGACCAACGCCCTCGACGACGCCGATTTCCGCTCGCCCTACGGCCGCGAACTCTCGAAAATCATCCGCCACGGCGTCGGCATCCACTACGCGGACTTTTATCTTTCCCCTCTTGCTATACACGTATGACGGGGCCAGACTTACGACATGCTTGCCATCAGACTCCCTCCCGATATCGAAAGCCGCCTCGAGCGTCTGGCCAAGAAAACCGGACGGACCAAGACATTTTATGCCCGCGAAGCAATCCTCGAGCACTTGGAAGATTTGGAGGATACCTATTTGGCTTCCCGGCGCTTGGAAACTCCGGCGAAAATCTACTCAGCCGAGCAAGTGAAACATGAACTGGGCCTATAATTTTGATGAACGGGCATTCAAGGAATTGCGAATGCTCGGCACTCAGGCTCAACGCGACATTATCTGCTACCTCGACGGAAGGACTTCAGGCGAGGGCGATCCTCGCCGTTTCGGCAAAGGCCTCAAGGCGGACTTAGCAGGATTGTGGCGTTACCGAGTCGGCGATTACCGCATTCTTTGCCAGATCAGAGATAGAGAGCTTCTGGTGCTGGTGGTGGCGGTCGGACATCGCAGAGATGTTTACGAGTGAGCCGAACACCCAAATAAAACAAGGTAAACGTCGCTGCACGCACGAATACGACCTACGCCTCAGCGCCTTCTTCGGCATCTCCCCGGCCTGTGGATGAACCTCCAACTCGACTACGAATTCATGTGCGCCGACCGCGAAAAAGGCCATGCCATCCGCAAGGAAGTGCAACCCTGCGCGGCGTGAAATGCCGGAATTGTTGAAATGCGAAACCCGACCCCGTTCACTCGTCGTTTTTCTCCAAACCACTCACCGCGCTAACAGGCGCGCCCACCACCCTTGTCCAGTCCGACCAGCGCCCGGTCCCGCTCGAATTCGAATACTCCACCACCCAGCTTCAGGAACAAGTCGCCGAGCTCAACGAACAAGGCCGCTCGCCCGTTTATCTCGTCCACTTCACCCAGAACGCCTGCGCCGACACCGCCCGCGACCTGCTCTTCACCAACTTCTGCACCAAGGAGGAAAAAAACGCCACCGCCCGCGCGCGCCGCGACTCGTACTTCAAGTGAGCCTGGATTCCTTCCAAGTCAGGTTAAGAGCGACGGAGGATTTACTGGTCAACATTTCTCCTTGAAACCATTATCAAATTCGGCAACGTTCACCGCAAGTGATCGAGAACTTCACCTGCAAGGAAACTTCCAAAGTCTTTCATGGGGAAACCTCCCGGAAATTCCCGGGCGATATTTAGCCAAGGGCGCTCTTGAGACTCCGTCAGCTTCACCGGATCATTGCCATCGACCAACTCCGCCAACCACGTTCCAACCGCCTCGAATCACTCTCCGGCAATCTCAAGGGATTCTGGAGCATCCGCATCAACCAACAATGGCGCATCGTCTTCCGCTGGAAAGACGGCAGCGCCGCCGACGTCCAAATCACCGACTATCACTGAGCCACCGCCATGAAAAAGAAACCGCAACTCATCCCGCTGCTCAACTTCTTCGCCGAGACCCTCCG
>JAYUHS010000186.1:0-1199 GCA_043766715.1 Luteolibacter sp. | reverse complement strand
TCAAGGTCCGCATCAAGGACAATCAGCCGGTGTTCGAGATCGTCTCGGCGCCGCCCAAGGCGGTCAAGCCGAAGGGGACCAAGGGGAAGCTGAAGGATGCGGCGAAGGTGAAGTCGGCGGGGGAGACGGTGGTGAGTGGGGATGAGGGGGCGGAGTAGGCGGCCCCCACCTTGTCATTCCCGCGAAAGCGGGAAACCAGCTAGTCTGACCCGGCAATCAGGGAGGTCAAACGGGGGGAGTTAATTGCGGAGCCGGTTCTTTATCTTCGTGATATTGAATGACCGCTCCTGAAATGTGCTCGCCCACGTCTCGGAGCCAATCCTTCATTTCGCCGAGGCTGAAGATCTCGCCGAAGACTGAAACGCGTTCCCTGGCCGGATAATAAATAAACGGGCACGAGGCTTCGATTGCGTCCACTGTGATCTGCCGCAAGTCCTCGTAAACGATCAATTCAATCACTCCCCCGAAAGCCCTAGGCGAGACTGAGGTCCACCCGTCCATGCGTTGATCCATGTGTTCAACGTGGTCGCGGAGCGCCCTATTTTTTATGGGATGGTCAAACGGCAAGTTTGTCAAAGCGCGCAGCCACTTGCCCCTCGCCCAGCTTTGCTTATCGCGCTCGTCTTTGCCCTTCGGAGGGAAAAATATTCGGGAGACAGAGCCGGTGTAGTGCAACGCCATGCGAATGCTGTTGAACACCCGTACCCACTCGCGCCTTTCTATTCCACGTTCGGCATCAATCTCGCGAATCGAAACAAGCCGAGAAACCTCTTCCAGCGCGTCAATGGCGCGTGAGCATTCCGACATCGCGAAAAACAGAAAAATCAGTTCGCGGTCCAGCAGTGCTTGTGAGAGCGGCGCGGCCGGGCTTTCGTCTTCGCTCATCCGAGGGCCTTACGCCCAGCTTTCGCAATGAGCCAGAATGCACTGCGATCATGGTTACAACGATCACGGTGGGTCACGCTGCCAGCCCACTCAATCGAAGATGAAGCGGGACCCCGGGTCGAGCCCGGGGAGACGGCGGAGGAAGGACTAAGCGCGACGCGCTTGAAATAGCTCCGCGTCTCCGCGCATCTCGCGGTCCCTTCTCCCTTCGCACCCCCCCAAACCGTCGCCCCGGGCTTGACCCGGGGTCCCGCTTCTTCTCGAGTGAGCCATGGCAAAGGGCGGCTCGGTGTACATCATGGCGGATCGCTATC
>JAYUHS010000185.1:0-23749 GCA_043766715.1 Luteolibacter sp. | reverse complement strand
GGGGGCGAGACGCCCACACTCCTTGAATAGAGAATGAAGGCCCCTTCCTTCAATTTCGCACGCACGGGATTCTTCTTAATATACTCCAGAATGTTCGTGCGGTGGCCCGAGTCTCTCACCATGCGGTCCCAGTAATCCCGCTGCCAGAGGGTCCCCTCTTGGCCCAGTGCCTTGTTAATGATCTTCGCCGTGAAACTTTTCCAAGATTGCACCACATCCTCCAACTTGTTTCCCGGAGCCAAGTGGAACATCGCGTGGACATGATTCGGCATCACCACGAACGAATCCATTAGATAACGCTCACCGTCGAAATGCAGCAACGCATCCGCGACGATCTTGGCGATGGCGGGGTCCTTCAACACGCAGTCGCCACTTCCCGCATCGAGCCACTGGTCGATGGTGTTGGAAAAATGATCATGATACTCGTGTTCAGTTTCCGTGCTCCACGGTTCTGGGTGGGTCGCGACCCATGCATCACGCTCTTCTCTCCATTCCTTAACTTTTTCGGCTGGAAGACTGTCGGCCAGACGCCAAGTGACGAAGAAGAGTTTAGACTCTTGCTGCCAGTGAGGTAGGCGGAAGGGCTTGGTTTTTTCGATGTCTTTTTCGGGATTGAGATACGGACTTGTGGGCGAGACGCCCACACTCCTTGCAACCACTTGCCGGATCGGTAACTCAAACCGCTTCGCAAACTCAAAATCTCGCTCGTCGTGCGCGGGCACGGCCATGATCGCGCCGGTGCCGTAGCCCATCATTACATAGTCGGCGATCCACACCGGGATCTGCTCTTGGTTGACTGGATTGGTCGCAAACGCCCCGGTGAAGACGCCGGATTTGTCTTTATTTAAATCCCCGCGATCCATGTCGGACTTGGAGGAAATTGCCTTCTGATAGGCTGCGACGGCCTCCTTCTGCTCAGGAGTCGTGATTTGAGAAACGAGTGGATGCTCGGGCGCTAACACCATGTAAGTCGCACCGAACAAGGTGTCCGGGCGGGTGGTGAAGACTTCAATTTCAAATTTTAAATCTGAAATTTCAAACTTCACTACCGCCCCCTCACTGCGGCCGATCCAGTTCTTCTGCAGCAACTTGATGCCCTCCGGCCAATCGAGCGTATCAAGCTCGTCGATGAGGCGCTGGGCGTATTTCGTGATACGCAGCATCCACTGGCGCAGCGGGCGGCGCTCGACAGTGTGGCCCTTGGATTTCCACTCCTCGACTTCCTCATTCGCCAGCACAGTGCCGAGGTCGGGCGACCACCAGACCGGCGTGTCGGCGACGAAGGCGAGCCGAACTTCATCGATCTGATCACGGGTCCAGCCCTTCGCTTCGAGTTCTGAAACGGGCTTGGCCTTGCAAGTTTCCTCACAGTAGTAGGAGCCATAGAGTTGGAGGAAAATCCACTGCGTCCAGCGCACATATTCGGGGTCCGTGGTGGCGATTTCTCGGTCCCAGTCGTAGCCGAAACCCAGCGATTTCAACTGCCGCCGGAAGGTCTCGATGTTTGCCGCGGTGGTGACTGCCGGATGCTGACCAGTCTTGATCGCGTATTGCTCGGCTGGCAGGCCGAATGAGTCGTAACCCATTGGATGCAACACATTGAAACCCATCATCCGCTTGTAACGGCCGATGATGTCCGTGGCGGTGTAGCCCTCCGGATGGCCGACGTGGAGACCCGCGCCGCTGGGATAAGGAAACATGTCGAGCACGTAGTATTTCGGCTTGGTCGCGTCGAAATCTGCATCGCCGGGACCCGGCGTACGGAAGGTTTTTTCCGCCTCCCAGCGGGCTTGCCATCGGGGCTCGAAATCGCGGAAAGGGAATGGTTTACGGGCGTCAGACATGGTCGGGAAAAGGCGGGAACTTGGTGTTCTTAGGTTACAATGAAAAGAAAAACCATGGTTTTTCGCCATCACGCCACCTTGACTTGATGCGATGATGCGCCTACATCACTGCCAATGAGAACGACTTTGAATATCGATGAGGATGTGCTGCGGACCGCAAAAGAAATGGCTGCCAAAGAAAAGCGATCCGCCGGAGCCGTGATTTCAGATCTAGCCCGCAAGGGCTTCAGAGCGGCACCGGGCGTCGAGAGTCGCCAAGGTCGAGTGCGCAATGGCGTCCATCTGCTGCCCAGTCGTGACGAGACGGTCACCTTGTCCCATGTGCGTGAAATTATGGATGAGGAGGGCATCTGATGCGCGCTTTGCTGGATGTAAATGTGCTCATCGCCCTTTTCGATCAGCACCACATTTTCCATGAACGGGCGCACCTCTGGCTGGAAGTAAATGCGGACCAAGGAATCGCCACCTGTCCACTCACGGAGAACGGTGTAGTCCGGATCCTTTCCCATCCGAAATACAGTCATACATCCCCCTTAACACCGGGCGATGTGATTGGGTGTCTCGATAAATTTTGTAAGGCTCAGGACCACGCCTTCTGGCCAGACGATGTTTCTCTGACAGATTCAACGCTGTTCCCACCAGACCGGATTCTAGGCACGCGTCAGGTGACGGACGTCTATCTGCTAGGCTTGGCGGTAAAACATGGTGGGCGGGTAGTCACATTCGACGAGGGTATCACCCTCAAAGCAGTCCGTAACGCGACAGCAGGAATTCTCTTGGTGATATGATGGTAACATCACCCGACTATGTATTTCGTTTGAAGAATCACGGTATCATTGGAAACACGGCGTTGAAGGTTTAAGTATTCACGAGTTCCCAACATCCGCTATCCAGATCGAAAAGAAGGGTAGCAGTGTGTTCACGGATTTGGCCTTGGCCATTTTCATCGATACAGTATCTTTTACCACCCGAGATTCGGATACCTCGATCAATGAGCTCGGCATTGTGTCGGTGAATCCAGCCAGGAGAAATGCCCGTGGTGCTCACGCGCTCGACTTTACCAGACACGGTATCGAACCGATAAATTGGCGTCTGATGGGCATCGGCCTCCGCAGTTCTTTGACAGCCGAGATTGCCGATGATATAGATCCACTCCCCAACGAGCGTGGCAGAATGAAAATCTGTCGGTGGGAACACATCTTCGGGATATCCTAAGATTTCAAAGCCACCTTTGCCATCGTGGACGATCACGTCATTATATATACAGAAGTCAGGATCGTAGGAATCCTCGTGCTCGCCAGCGATCTGTATGAAACGTCCATCTGCCAGCTGGGTGAGAGACATTCCCAATCGGTCATAACACCACACCGGACTCTCACGACGATATGAGTCCTCGCTAAAATGCTTTGCGGCTCGGAATCCCGACCAACCATT
Organism: Luteolibacter sp.; assembly: GCA_043766715.1. Classification (GTDB taxonomy): domain Bacteria; phylum Verrucomicrobiota; class Verrucomicrobiia; order Verrucomicrobiales; family Akkermansiaceae; genus Luteolibacter. Next base: position 20,471 of record JAYUHS010000185.1, on the reverse strand, counting down.
TCGAACCATCGCACTCCAGAATGGCACTCCCATCCGCTCCGGGTTCGCAGTCCCAAATCTGCGGGTCCGGTTTTTAAGGAATTCTTCCTCACTCACCAGAAGTGCGTCAAAAGTCTCGAGTTTGATCCATTTCCGGAGAGACCCTACCTCAAGCTCCGCTGCATCCGCCCCGAGTTCAATCAACGTCTCGATGATTTCTAAATCGGTCGCACAGTGAATGGAAGAATCACCGTGGCTATCTTTCTCTCTCCAATCGACACCCGCTGCTATCAGAACATGGAAGCAGGCTATTGCTCCCCCTTCTATAGATTCTATCAGCAAAAAGTTTCCGGGCTGGTTCTCTTGGGTTAAACCAAAACCTGCCTTGATAAGCCATTGCATCATCCGTCCATCATCGCGGTCGATTGGGTATTGCATCGGTAACTTACCGCATCTGCCCGTCGCGTAGCGGTTGGCTCCACTGGCGAGCAAAAGCGAAGCTTTCTCGATATCACCTGCTTGAATACTGAGAAGAAACGCGGTGCGTTCCCAGAAGTCGACCGCTTCCAAATCAGTCCCTTCAGCCATCGTTCTCCTCACCTCCTCCAGGGTTCCGAGAGCAATCATGCGATGAAGTGTTGTCCATTTGAGAGGTAAAGGATCGGCACCGCGGGTGAGTAACTTGTTGATCTCTTCGAAACGACCTTGTCGGGATAGCACGCTGAGTGCGGACTCTTTGTAGCTTGATTCTCCGTCCAGAGTTGCGCCGTGTAACAATAGCAGATCGATCAATTCAGGCCGGTCGTCGCACGCAGCCCAGGTGAGCAGAGTATAACCTCGAGGCGAGCGATAATTGACTTCGGCACCTCGCTCAAGAAGGAACCTTATTTTCTCATGGCTTACCTGAGAACTCGTTACCGCGAAGGCAATCAGCGGTTCTTCCTCATTGCTAAATCGGATCGCCCGGGCATGGATATCAGCGCCATGAGCGAGGAGAATTTCCATGATATCGAGACCCGCGTGGGTGCTCAAACAAGAGGTGATTAGAGGAGTAGCACCCGTAGTTTCATCGCGGCAATCGATATCGACTCCCTCGGCGATTAGTCGCTGAATTTCATAAAGATTCCCAGAAATTGCGGCGGCGTGGAGGCTGGACATCGTTGAAAAGGTCTAGACGAAGTATCTCACAAAAGAATGCGACATTGTGACCAGCTAATTTTCCAGGATGCAGTTGGGCATCCTTTACCTACCTCCCTGACTACTCGTGAGAAAATGGTGTATTCCAGACGTGCAGATTCCCTCCCCAGCGTCATTCTCCCGCAGTGACTGAAATCCGGGAAATCGCGGAGCGGGTGTTGTTTGCGGACACGCTTGAGGAAAAGCTGCGGCTGGGGCCCGTCAGTGTGGTGGACGACGCGCGCGGCCCGGCCATCGCCTTGCCAGATGGGCCGGGCAGGCCGCAAGAACTCCGGGTGCGGGCGGACGGGGTGCGGGTGGATTTCCCCGGCATCCACCGGCTCGATGATGACCGCGAGCGCGGGGTGATGCTGCATTTCCTCGCGAACCACGAGCTGTTAGCCGCCGAGCTGATGGCGCTGGTGTTGCTAAGGTTTCCCGAGGCCCCGTTGGAATACCGGGCGGGAGTTTATGAGGCGATGCGTGAGGAGCAGGCCCATGCGCTGATGTATATCCGGCGGATGAAGGAATGCGGGATCGCGTTCGGCGAGCTACCGGTGAACAACCATTTTTGGCGGCTGATCGCGCCGATGGCGACACCGCTGGACTTCGTGACGCGGCTGAATCTGACCTTCGAGCAGGCGAATCTGGATTTCTCAAAACACTACGCAACGCTCTTTCGCCAAGTCGGTGACACCGCGACGGCGGCGGTGTTGGAGAAGATCCACCTCGACGAGATCGGCCACGTCGGCCACGGGTTGAAATGGTTCCGTCGGTGGAAGGAAAACGGCGAGACCGACTGGCAGGCTTACCGCCGCAGCCTGCATTTCCCACTTACTCCGGCGCGGGCGAAGGGCCTCGCACCGTTTAATGCCGATAGCCGCCGCCTTGCCGGACTTGACGAGGATTTCATCCGCCACCTCGAGGTCTGCGAGCATTCGCGCGGCCGCACGCCGGTGGTGCATTGGTTCAATCCGAACGCCGAGTCCCACGCCCGCGCCGCGATGATCGGGAAACCTTGGCAACCGGACAAAACCTCGCTCGCTCTCGAACTCGACCTCGAAGCGATCCTGCTCGGTTGCTGCCGCCGCGACGACGCCCTGCTGATGCGCCGCCCACCGTCCATCGACCACCTGACGCGACTCAAGAACGCGGGCTACGAACTACCAGAAATCCTCACTCTCACCGATTCACCCGGCCGCAAGCTCGGCGGACTGCGGCCGTGGGCATGGTCCCCGGATGCCGTGGTACAGCTCCGCCCCTACGCCGCCGACGTCTCGCCCACGATGGACCAGCCATGGCGCGAGACTCTACCCGCCGAGTGGTTCTCCAAGGCAATCGGCCTGCGTCTCGAACAAGCCCTCGGCCCCGTCCCAGAAACCGGTGCCTTGTTTCGCGATGCCGAGGCAGTCCTCGCTGCGATCGGCCATCATCTCCTCACCGGCCAAGCCCTGCTCAAGGCCCAGATGTCTTACGCCGGTCGCGGCCACCTGCGGGTGAACGCCGCCAGTGAGCCGGCGAGGACCCGTGGCTGGATCGATAACACCCTCGCCAGTCACGGCGCCGTGGTGGTGGAACCATGGCTCGACCGGGTGCTCGACTTCTCGGCACTCTACGAAATGAAGCCCGGCGGCGCGGTCTCACTCGTCGGTCTCACCCGCATGGAAAATGACGCCGCCGGGCGCTTCCTCGGCATCCGCGTCAGCCCGAAATGGGGGACCCTGCTCGACCCGGAAATCGCCGTATTCCTTTTCCGAGAAGCGCGGGTCATGGAAATTTATCAGCAGGAAATCCCCGCGCTGCTCCCCACCTTGCTCCCCGACTACGTCGGCCCGCTGGGGGTGGATGCCATGGTCCACCGCCAGCCGAGCGGCGCACTCACCCTCAAGCCAGTGGTGGAAATCAACGTGCGGATGACCCTAGGCCGCGTCGCCTGGGAATGGATGAAACGCTGCCCAGGCCCCAGCGGCGGCCGCCTCCGCCTGCTTCGCCGCCAGTCGCTCACCGCCGAGGAACTCGCCCAACTCACCTGCGGCCCCGGCATTTTCCTCAACGACCCCACCACCGCCACCACCTTCCTCGCTTATTGGGAGTCTGAGTGAGGATTGGGAGTCTGAGTGAGGATTTTTTTAGCCCTTGAAATTGATGTCACCGTGAAGCCTCTCAACTTCCGCAAAGAAGATACTGCCATCGGCTACAACCCACAGAAACCCGGTATTCCCAGCCATGTTTATCACAGCTATTTCGTGGCGAAAGTGGCAGCGATAACGAGAGCTCTAGCAAGCGTTAGGAACCGCCTAGCTATCCGCACCCGGCCTAACCTCAAACACATCGTAAAAAAGTGCTCAATGAACTTACCCATCTTCCGTAATATTCCAACAACATCGGTCACGGCGGCGGGCCCGATGAAGCTCAGCATGAAGTAAACTGGTTTAAAACGCGCCCCGGTTCGATGACCGTTTCATTTGATTCCAATCTTGATTTATTAAATGCCAGTCAGTTAATACCCGAACTTTCGCTGAAAGAAAGGAATCATAGTCAACGACTTAGTTCAACGACTGCACCTTCGCTAATCTTATGAATCGCCGCCGCCACTACTTATTTCTCGCCGCCATCTTAGTCACCGCACTAGTGGTTTTCTCAGCGCGTCGGGCGGTTTCCCCGGCCCCGACCACGGCGCAAATCCCAAGGCCAAAGGTCAATCGTGAGCTTAGTAAGCCAGTGAGTCCTCCTGCCGCGCCCGACGAAGCCGCTAGCTCACCGAAGCTTGAGCCAGATCCCGCCGCACTCGTCGCTTTCAAGAAATGGGCAGAAATTTACGCGGTTGCCTCGCCGGAAAATAAGCGGGAATTGTCCACTGAAGGCTTAGTCCTCGCAGCCGCTCGTGGCCAAGCGATGGCGACACTGATCCGCCAAAATCCCCAAGCTGCGATCCAAGAACTCCTGCCTTATTCGCTGCGCAAGCCCTTGCCGCCAGAAATCGCGGCCCGGATCGAGCACCGCGTCAGTGGGGTGGGGGACTTGATGGTAGTCGCCGTCACCCCGCTGCCCGGCGACGTGGTGGAAGAGCCCATTTACCGCACGGCAAGCCTGAAGAATGAGAGCTATCGTGCCTACGTTTACGGCACTCGCCGCCACGATATCTCTCGGGTGAAAACTCGAATCCTCGGCGTGGCCGTGATGCCACTCACCGGCGACGCCGTAGTCGCCGTGCGCGAAAACGCCTACGAAGTCCTCGACCCCGCAGAAGCCGCCGACCTCGATCCAAATCGTGAGCCAACCGACTGCCCTGTATCCGAATCTCCAACCGCCAGCCGAAATGACGAAACCGCCATCGATATCGGCACGAAAATCCTCTGGTTATGCAGCGGCGGCCATTTCACCCAATGGCTAACGACTCCCGACGGCCAGCTCGTCGCCGCTGCGGGCGGCAGTGGCAGTTCCAGCGGCACCAGTCCCGTGATGCCTGCCACCTACACTCAAGGTCACAAGAAGTTGCTAGTGATGCGGGTCCGCTTCGCCGACCAGCCAGTGGGATTTGAGCCTGCCACTGATGCCACCTTGCAGACCGAACTCCAAACCGTGGTCGATTCCCTACCCAAGTGGTCTTATGGGAAAATGACTGCGAATTTCGTTTTCACCCCCACTTTGGACTTACCTGGGACCGAGGCCAGCTATGCCACCAGCGGTATGGACTTGATCGGTATTACTGAGGCTGTCGCAGCTGCCTACACAGACGCCGCTGGCAACCGCCCCTATGTCGGCGCGAACTTCGATTTCAATGCGGTGGTCTTCAAGGCCAGTTGGGGAGATTACGGCGGAGTCGGATTCGTCGGCAGTAAAGGCACGATGATCAAGTCGGTGGCAGCTGGAGTATTTCTCCACGAATGGGGGCATAACTTCGGCCTCTTCCATGCAAACTTTTGGGAACCAAAAACGAACTCACCCATCGGTGACGGCACCCACTATGAGTATGGGAATGATCGTAGCACCATGGGCTCATCAGGCCAGCTCGGCTCCTACACCACTCAAGAACGCTTCCGCATCCGCTGGCTCGAGGAGGGCCAAGCCCCTTCAGTCACCACCTCTGGGACTTATCGAATCTATAATGCCGATAACCTATCACTCACGGCGGGCCGCAATTATGCAATCAGGGTTCAAAAACACGGATTCACCTACTTCGCGGAGTATCGCCCAAACTGGAATAGTTCCACTACCGCGTTCGCGACTGACAACGGGGCGATGCTCCTCTGGCAGCAGGATTGTGAATTGCTAGATATGACTCCTCTCACCGCTGCGGGTAAAAGTGATGCCTCATTACTCATCGGCCGCAGTTTTCACGACCCTGAACATCCGCTCACCGTGACGACTATAGGCCGTGGCGGGGTTTCGCCTAACGACTACCTCGACGTGATGGTGAATTTCAATAATCCCCTCACCAACAGCCCGCCTGTCGCCATCGTGACGGCAAGTAATTCCAATCCCGCAGTCAATGCAGCGATCAGCTTGGCCGCATTTGCCACTGATCCAGATGGTGATGCACTCGCCTACTCGTGGGACTTCGGAGATGGTAGTAATCCAAGTGTTAACAATTCCACCACGCAAACAAAGAGCTGGTCCACTGCGGGTGAATACCAAGTCCAGTGCACTGTGAGTGACATGAAGGGCAAGACCTTCGTCAGAAGTCTGCCAATCCGTGTGGGAAATCCTGCGACATTCACCATCAGCGGTCGGGTCACTCAAGGGGATGGTAATCCGCTTCAGAATGTGGCGATTAAAGATACCACTAACCGCCTCACTCACACCGATGCAGATGGTCGCTATCGGTTCGGAGCACTGTCCGCAGGGAGCTACACATTGAGCGCCATCTGCGACCAGCGGCAAGTCACAGCGCAGACTCAGAGCCAAGTCAACATCGGCCCAAGCGCAGCGAATGTGAATTTCACGATGTCGATACCATCGGAAGGAGGAATCACTCTTGAGCGTTGGTCAGGCATCAACGGGAACGCGATTACTAACTTAACGAGTCATCCTTCCTATATCACCACGCCTACCTTTAGCACTCTCATGACTCGCAAGTTCGATGCTCCGCGAAATCTAGAGGATAACTACGGCCAACGCGCCAGTGGCTATTTCCTTCCGCCAGCTAGTGGCGCTTATACGTTCTATCTCGCCACCGACGATGATTCTAGACTCAGTCTCAGCACCAACGACCAAGCGGCTAACAAGCGCGTGATCGCCTCGATTGTCGGCGACTGTGATCCCGATGATTGGAAAAAATATTCCAGTCAAAAGTCTGCTGCCATCACGCTCGTCGCTGGCCAGCGCTATTACATTGAAGCGCTTCACAAAGAAGGAATCGGTCGGGACCATCTCTTGGTAGGAGTGGACTTCCCGGATGGAACCCAGCACCGCCCGGTCGAAGCGAGTTATTTCCGGCCACTGCCCTCGTCCATTTCCGTTCCACCCATCCCAGCAAATACCGTCACCGTCGCCACCACCGATTCCATTGCGAGGGAAGGCCTAGGAAATAGCGGGGCGTTCACCGTCACCCGCAGCGGCAGCACTACGAGTCCGCTTACGGTCTGTTATGGCCTCATAGGAACATCTGCCTATTCCACTGACTATCTCGCCACCGGCCTCAGCGTGATCATCCCAGCGGGTGCGGCCAGTGCGACCGTGTTGATCGAGCCGATCGATGATACGACTTCAGAACTCGACGAGAGCGTGATCTTCCAGCTCGCTCCCGCCGCCACCTATGCGCTCGGAGCGGCGACACAAGGGACCGTCACCCTTCAAGATAATGAAATGCCGCAGGTGAGTGTCGTTGCGACACGACTCGCCATTTCCGAAAACGGCGACGAAGTGGGTCTATTCACTTTTACCCGCACGAATCAACTATCATCGGCGATCACCGTGAACCTCACCATCTCCGGCACTGCCGCCAATGGCACAGACTATCCCAGCCTTCCCTCCACCGTCACCATTCCCACTGGGCAGCTATCGACCACAGTTACGATCGTTGCAACCGCCGATGGCCTTACCGAGCCTGAGGAAACAATCATTCTCGGCCTTTCTCCTGGCACCGGCTATGTCACAGATGGCCCCCTCACTGCCACTTGCTATATCTTAGCCGAGCCTCCTGCCGTTAGCTGGAAACTTGCTGGAAATGGTAGCTGGAGCGACCGGACGAAGTGGCTCACCGACTGCCCACTTCCCGGAGGAAGTCTGCTGTATGCAATTAACTTTAATGTCACCGGAGCCAGTTACAGTTCACAGAATGATCTCGGGTCGAATTATTACTTAAATCAACTCAACTTCAGCGGTGCGACTGTTTCGCTTACGGGTGATAGCCTCGCGCCAGTTGCAAACCGCAACGGCAGCCCCACGCTCAACCAAAACGGTGGCAATGGAGTTTCTATCTCGAACGAAATCATCTTAAACAGCGCGCTCACCCTCGGTGGTAGCGGCAACGGGAACATTAGTCTGAGTGGAATCATTTCGGGTAGTGGAAGTATCAATAAAACCCACAGCGGTCGGCTCTATCTTTCGGGGATGAACACCTACACTGGTGGGACGATCGTTAAACGCGGCTCCGTCGAGATTTCCGTGCCGCAGCAGTCAGCGCTGGGTATGGGAATGATTACATTAGAAAACGGGACGGCGCTTAACCTCAACCGAAATACCATGCCGAACGAGCTCGTCCTCAAGGCTGGTACACTCAGTGCTACCAATGGTTTTGGCGACCGTTGGCTAGGTCATATTACGTTGCAAGATGTCTCTACGATCAACCTAGCAAACACCGGAAATTTCTACATAGAGGGCAATATCAATGGCACGGGCGGTTTGAGAAAAATAGGCACGAGCAGCCGTGCACTGACTCTATCGGGTCTTGCCACCTACACCGGTCCTACGACGGTTGCAGAAGGCACACTTACCTGCTCAAGACCCGAGGCGCTCGGCCAAGGCACTCTTCGGATCAACAGTGGTGCAAAACTCAACCTCGAGTTCAGTGGGACGCGCCAAGTCAGCGCGCTTCAACTAAACTCTACCACATTACTCGCTGAAGGGATTTATGGTTCAGTCGCGTCGGGAGCCACCAATCAAAACGACAGTTACTTTAGTGGAACGGGCACCATTACCGTCGGGCCACTTTCCGCGACTCCATTCGCCGCTTGGGTGGCGACTCAAGCGCTCACTGGACCGACGAATATCACCCCCATGGCAGATCCAGATGGTGATGGTATCTGTAATCTTCTTGAATTCACGTTAGGCTCTAACGCCGCGCAGGTCTCTGTCTCGGCCGTGCCTCAGTTAAATTTCAACAACTCCGGGAATGCGTTGTTCGAGTATGATCGCAGCGACGCTTCATTGTCGTCCGTCACGACTGTCGTGGAATATGGCAGCGACTTAAACGGGTGGACCGTGATTCAGATTCCCCTCATCAGCTCAAGCCAAGTCACCATTACTGACGGACCCACCAAGGATCATATTGCCGTCAAGATACCTCTCGCTGGCGAACGAATCTTCGCCCGACTGCGCGTGAGCCAGTAATCAAATCCGACAGCATAACGGGATTTCACTCCAATAAAAAAGCCGCTCCTTTCAAAGGGAGCGGCTTGTTTTAAAATGAATCAACTCTGCTTCAGACCAGCGCTTGGAGCTTCGCCTTGAGTTGCTCTTTGGTCACGCTCGCGCCCACGATCTGATCTTTCACCTCTCCATTTTTGAAAAATAGTAGAAACGGAATGGAGCGCACGTTATACTTAACAGCGAGTGCCTTGGCATCATCGACATTGACCTTCCCGACCTTGGCCACGCCTTCCAGATCGCTGGCGACTTGGTCAAGCACGGGGCCGATCATCTTGCAGGGGCCGCACCATTCTGCCCAGAAGTCCACGAGGACGGGCTGGTCGGAGTCGATTACTTCGGATTGGAAATTTGCGTCGGTCAAGGTCAAGGCCATGTGAGAATTCTGGACGAGATTGCCTAAACGTCAAGAGCCGCCCTGCGGATCGCGGAGCGGCTCTTTTAAATCAGATCGGGCGGTGAATTTGTCGCCTAACCTACCGCCAGTCCGCTGGCAGACATGGAGAGGAATAGGACGACACCGGCGAGTAAAATATTGATGATAGGCAGGGCCATGGGAGTGAGGTGGTGAAATTTTTAGGAGAAAAGCCGCATCCAATCGCCTTTGGACGAGCTGTCGCTGTCCTCAGCGTTGATCCAGATATTGGCCGTCATCAATTGCAGCGCTAGGACGACGAGCGCCGCTGCAAATCCGACACCGGACAAGACCTTTGCCAATCCGCCACCCTCATCGATCTCCTCCTCATCGTCTGCCTGCACGGTCGCCATTTGCGAAGGTGAGGAAAAGGAGGTCCCGAGTGGTCGGGTCGGCGTCTGAAATTGCACAGTCGCTTTCGGAAGGGCGATGGTCGGAGGTGCACCGCCCGCTGGCTTGATCGCTCCCGTGGGTGCTGCCGAGGCGAGGCGAATCGTAGGAGCTGGGGACATCGCGGGAGCCCCTGCGGCGCGGAGAGGAACGGTGGGAGCGGGCGCGGATGGACGAGGAGGCCCACTGGTTGCTGTCGGAGGTCCGCTCGTAGGGGTTGGAGGAGCGCCGGGAACAGGTGGGCGGACCGCAGGGGCCATCTGCACCGTAGCCGATGGAACGGCTGGCGGAGAGTCAGCGGCCTTCAAGGTGACACGGACGGTTTCCTTTTTCAGGGGCACGCTCGACGTCTGCTTGGACGGAGCTGATGGTTGATATTCGTGTTCGCTCATGCTGGTGAAGGTTTTTAAATAATTACAACCGCAGTAAGACCAGTTCCCACAGCCCTGTCAAACTCCCAGCATGGGATTTCTCATTTTCGAGAGATCTACTGCTCATCAGCGACTTTCGCCGGAGTCCGTCTGCCTGTTTTGCCGGCAAATCGCCTGTTCCAGTAAAGCGTGGCGGCTGAGCTTCATCTGCAAGCCACTTGACCGGAGCGGATCGCGGAGGGTTGAAACTCCCGGCTCTACAACGATTTTTGATGCTCTTTCTCGCGCTCCGTGATTCCTATTTGGCCAACAAGTATGTCCACCGAAAAGACCGCCATCACCCCGACCCGCGCCCAAGATTTCCCTGAGTGGTATCAGCAAGTCATCAAAGCTGCCGACATGGCGGAAAACTCAGAAACGCGCGGCTGCATGGTGATCAAGCCGTGGGGCTACGGTATTTGGGAACTCATCCAGCAGCAGCTTGACCGCCGTTTCAAGGCGACCGGTCACCAGAACGCCTATTTCCCACTGCTCATTCCCCTCTCGTACCTGGAAAAAGAAGCCGAGCACGCCGAGGGATTTGCCACCGAATGCGCTGTGGTCACCCACCATCGGCTCGAAACCGTCAAGGACCCCGTGACCGGCAAGACCAAGATGATCCCCGCTGGCGAACTCGCCGAGCCCTACATCATCCGCCCGACTTCCGAGACCATCATCGGTGCCGCCTTCGCCCGCTGGATCGAGTCCTACCGCGACCTCCCACTACTCATCAACCAATGGGCCAATGTCATGCGCTGGGAAATGCGGCCACGGCTTTTCCTGCGCACTGCGGAATTCCTCTGGCAGGAAGGCCACACCGCCCACGAGACGAAGGAAGAAGCCATTGTGGAAACCCAACTCATCCACACCCACTACGAAGAATTCCTCCGTGACCACCTCGCAATCCCCGTCGTGCCCGGCGAAAAAACTGAGAACGAGCGTTTTCCGGGGGCCGAAATGACCTTCACCGTCGAGGCGATGGTGCAGGATAAAAAGGCCATCCAAGCAGGCACCTCCCACTACTTGGGTCAGAATTTTTCCAAGGCGCAGAACATTTCCTTCACCGGTCGCGACGGCACCGTCCAGCACGCTCATACCACCTCATGGGGCGTTTCCACCCGCATGATCGGCACCCTCATCATGGCCCACGCGGATGACGACGGCCTCATCCTGCCACCACGCGTCGCCACCCAGCAAATCGTCATCCTGCCGATCACGCCCAAGGACGATACGCGCCAAGCCGTCCTCGACGCTTGCCAAGCTCTCGCCGAAACATTGCGCCACCAGCTTTATCAGGGCGATCCAATCCGCGTCCATGTCGATACCCGCGACCTCAACGGCGGCGTCAAAAAATGGGAGTGGATCAAGAAAGGCGTGCCGATCCGCATCGAAATCGGTCCTCGCGACATCGAGACCCGCAAGGTCTGCGTCCAGCGTCGCGACCAGCCGATTTCCGTGAAAGAATTCTCCGACAAGGAAGCCTTCCTTCAGCGCGTCAGCGAAATTCTCTCAGAAATCCACATCTCCCTACTGACTCGCGCCACCGAGTTCCGCGATGCCAACATCACCCCGTGCGATCAGCTCGAAGCCTTCCACGCGCACTGGGCTGGGGAAAACCCAGGCTGGCTCCACACTCCGTGGGCAGGCACCCCGGAGCAGGAGGAGGAACTCTCCAAGCAGCACAAGATCACCATCCGCTGCTTACCGCTCGCTAGCGTCCGGCTGCAGGAAACGAGTAGTCGCTGCCTCCTCACCGGCCAAGAAACTACCGTCCGCGCCCTGTGGGGAAGGAGTTATTGAAGCTCCGTGCTGCAATTCTTTATTCATCACGAGGAAATGAATTAGTGGGGTGGGATCACCGCCTCCTTCTGGTCGGTATCGTTCGATTTGAGCTGATCGGTCGGGGACTTAGAGGTTCGTCATTAGGATGATTTTGCTGCTTTGATTGCAGAAAAAAGGCCGGGAGTGATCTCCCGGCCTTTCATGTTATTCGAGTTTTGAAACTCGAAGATTATGGCGCTGGCTTGGCTTCCACGCGAACGAACAGCTTACCGTTCACCGCAGGAGCAGTGACGTTTACTGTTACCGTTTCAACGGTACCGGCGGTGGCGACACCCGTTTGTGTCGAACCGCCAGCCGTCCAAGTGACGAGGTCGGTCGAAGTGAAGACGGTATAAGTGAGTCCCGTGGTAACCGGAGTTGCACGCCGAGTGTATTGGAAGTTACCGGTGGTCTTGTCGAGCATCTGGGTGATCGGGTTGACCGATGTGCCCAGAGTCGGGTTGAGGCCGAACGCGTATTCCTTTTGGTTGGTCATGCCGTCGCCATCTGGATCTCCCGTGCTGGTTTTGTCGGCGCCCGATGGGAACGTGAAACCAGCAAGCCAAGTGTCGTAGTTGCTGACCACCGCTCCGCTTACCGTCGCCGTGCCGAGGCTGCCGGGTTTGAAGAAGGTGTCATCTTGGAATGTCGCACCCGAAGCGACGGAACCATAGGTGCCAGGGGCGGTCTTAGCGACTCCGCCAAGCGTCAAGGACGCGACATTCCGGGTGCCGGTGTAGTTGGGGTCGAACTTACCGTTGATCACCAAGGGTCCACTTCCAAGGGCGCCGGGTGTGTTACATTGTAATTTGGAAGTGGCACTCACAGTCGTGGTGCCAGTGTAGGTATTGTTAGTTGCGGTGAGAAGCACCGTGCCACCAGACACTGCGGTGAACCCGTAACTCGCACTTCCATCGCTGATCACCGAATTAATCGTAAATAGAGTGCCATTACAACCGATGGTCGCGTTGGTGTTGAGCACAATTGTGCCGCTGATTACGGAACTATCGCCGCGCAGCATCCCTAAATTCTCATAATTGCCAGCTCCGCTGTTGAGCCTGATGTTGGCAGTATAGGGATTTAGGTCCCAACCAAGATAGAGTGTGGCTCCTGTCCCAATGTTAATCGTGCCGGTAGTTGGAGGTACAAATCCTGGTGAATAAAAGTTGTAGCTACACGCCGCGCCATTGGTAAGGTTGAGATTACCCGTAAAGGCACTCATATTGAAGTTTAAGCCGACGTCGAGAGCGTTCCCCAGATCGACATTAACCGTCCCACCTCCGGTCAAGGTGGCTACGTTGGGGCCAGCTGGAGAAACGAGATTTTGAGGCCAAGTTTTTTTGGCTGCTACTGTTCCGTTAAGCGTCAGCGTGGACCCGGTTGCAACAGTGTAGCTGGAGCTGAAACCGAGTGCGCCCGTACCGGTCGCTTCCAACGTGCCGCCGTTGACGACGGTGCTACCCGTGCGGGTGTTCTCACCGGTGAGTTTGAGGATGCCGGCATCACTCTTGGTAAGTGACCCAGTTCCTCCGAGCCGACCACCAGTGAAGGTGTATGTGCCGGATGGTGCACTGACAAGCGTTGTGATGGGAGTTACTTCTAGAGGGATGTTAATGCTACCGCCTGCTGGATTGTTAAATATTGCAGAACTTCCTGGGCTGTAGGTCGTAACGAGACCTCCTGGTTGCTTCTGCCAGTTGGCGGAGGAAGTTTCCCAATCACCGCCGCCGGGGATATTCCAAACATAACCGTCTGCCGTGGTAGTCACGGTGTAGTTGTTGACGGTAGGCGAAGCCCCAAACGCAGTGACAGAGTAAACGACTGGACCGCTACCAAAATTCGGGGTCGGGACATTCCCACTTGTCTGGTTACAGATTGCCGAGGGGGACATCGTAAAGGTCGGCGCGTAAGTGGCCAAGTCCGCGCCATAAGGCAGGATTTGCTTAATGGTGGCCGCATTTCCAGAAACAGCACCGACAACGGCGCCAGGGCCGAAATCGATGATTTTTGCTTCATAGACGGTAGGAAGGAAAGTCCACGTAAGCTTAATGTTAGATGAATCGATTTCTGGGTCAAGGCCAGAGTTACTACCGCCTGCTAGCTGTATATAGTAGGTCGTGCCGCCAACCGCCGCGATAGAGATATTCTCATCTGGTGCATTGTCAGCTGGCGAATTTGTTGTCGGATTAGTCGAATTTACACGATCCAAATAAGTTCCGCCGATCCGTGTCTGTGTATTTAAGGCACTTCCCGATGAGACGGCAAGTACAGCGTCCCATTCATTAGTTAGACTGGAGTCTTTCGAACCGAAGGTATCTACGGTGAATTTGCCGCCCCCAACTGGGCAAGTCCATTTAAACCAGACTGTCTTGACCGATCCGGTCATCAAACCTTCACCCGTTTGGAAGGTAGCGTCGATGTTGTTGGTACCGGACTGGACGCCGGAGTTACCTGAAAGAACGATCGCATTGGCGAAGTCATCGTTAGCTGGTGGAGCGGCAAGGGCGGTCCCGGCAATTAAAAAGCTACCCGTCACCATCGCGCAGGAAGAGTATCTGATCGCTGTTTGGGCGTGATTAAAAATGTTGGAGAAGCTGAGTGGTTTCATAGGGATTTTTGGTGGGTTCTATTTTTTCGGGTAGTTGGGTTACTGGAAAGGGATGGATCTTGAGTCGGGGAAAATCAATAACGGGACTGGCGAAGGCGCTAGAGTCGATAATTTCGATGAAAGGGAGGAGGGGGCAGAAAAGCGGGACGAAATAGGGATTTTGACGAACTTGGACGAGTGTGGGAGAGAAGGAGGTTGCTCGGTTAAAGCCGAGAAATCGTCTTAGTGATATACAAGACACCCTAGTCATCGACAAATCTCCCACGACCGCAAGACCAATTTTCAGAGCCGTGATTTCCGGCTCGGGCGATTGGCTGGCTGGGGCATTGGACGGAGGGTGGTTTGGGTGAAAAATGTCTGAGTAACGGGTAATTTACCGTCGTTCTTCTCCCCCGGCAGGTGCCCTTGGCCAGTCGGCCACTGCTGGAGCGGTGAAAAGGGAACAGTCGATGGCATGGGTTTTCCCGTGAACCGGAGTAACGTTTGCCTCCATTCGCGGCTTAAATTCTGTGATCCACACAGATTTCCCATGCGGTGGCCCCTTACTTGGGGACCTTGGCGGCAAGTCACGACGTTCCGCCTTGCTTCGGCCTGCCGGATGCCGTTTTCTCCGCCCGCATGTCCTTACTTCCTACCGCTGACCTCCTGGCGCTCGATACGGCTGGCCTGAAAAGCCGCTTGTCGAAACTCAGGAGGTGTCTTTGACGTCCCGACTCTCGAAAACGAAATCAACACGCTGGAAGAAGCGATGGGGGCACCCGAGTTCTGGAACGACTCGGACAAAGCGAAGTCGATCAGCTCCAAGGCCGCGGGTCTGAAGAAAAAGCTCGAAGCCTTTCTCAAGTTAGAATCACGCGTCGAGGACATTGATGAAGGTGTGGCACTTGCTAAAGAATACGACGATGCCGATCTCGCCCGCGAGGCCCTAGCGAATGCCGCAGGGCTGGAAAGCGACATCCGCGCCTACGAACTTCTCACCCTGCTCGACCAGCCGAGTGATATTTCACCCTGCTTCCTCGTCATTTCCGCCGGTGCTGGCGGGACGGAAGCCTGCGACTGGGCGCAAATGCTGCACCGGATGTACACTCGATGGGCCGAGGGAAAAGGCTACACCGTGGAGACGCTCGATTGGCAAGACGGCGATGAGGCCGGCCTGCGCACTGCGACTCTCAAGATCACCGGCGACCACGCTTATGGTTTCCTCAAAAATGAGCGCGGCGTGCATCGGCTAGTGCGGATTTCCCCGTTCGACTCGAATGCCAAGCGCCACACTTCCTTCGCCTCCATCGATGCGACACCCGAGGTCTCCAAGGAAATTAAGATCGAGATCAACGAGAAAGACATCGAGATCACCACCACCCGCTCCGGTGGTAAGGGCGGCCAAAACGTCAACAAGGTGGAGACCGCCGTCATCCTCCGCCACCTGCCCACCGGCATCCTCATCCGCTCCACCGCCGCCCGGACTCAAGGCGCTAACAGGGAGCTCGCCTTCGACATTCTCAAGGCCAAGCTCTACACCATCGAGGAGGACAAACAGCGTGCCGAGGCCGACCGAGCCTATGGCGAAAAGGGCGATGTCTCGTGGGGTAATCAAATCCGCTCTTACGTTTTCCAGCCCTATCAGAAGGTTCTCGACCTCCGCACCGGCCAAGAATCCGGCAGCATCCAAGAAGTCATGGACGGCGATCTGGACCCCTTCATCGAAGCGAAATTACGCGGAAAAATCCGGGTAAAAGGCGCGAAGGATGAGGAGGATTGATTCTCAAGCCGTGGGCTTTCAACGATAAGAGTCGGCGGTAGAAACACCCTTTTCCCTTGTCGCCACGGGAACTATTTCTCAATCTCACATCGCTTATGTCGGACGTAATCCTGACTCCTTCGCAGCAGGCCTTGGAGCAAACTGGGCTTGAATTTTTACGGCTAGGGAAGTTCCGCAAAGCACGGGACGCCTTCAAGTCGCTGAACAAATCGCACCCGTTCCGCGCTCTGCCAAGGCTCATTAAGGCAAATTTGGGACTCGCCCAAGAAATGGCCGCCAAGGTTCAAGTCAACGAGGCCAATCAAATCCTCGCCTATCTGAAAACGATCGCATCGGCAGGCTTCGATCTTAATTTCACTCCGGCTGTCGCTGCTAAAAATGCCCGCGATGCTTGGTCCAGCAGAGTGCCACAGGCCGCAGAACGCCTAGCAACCTCACCGCCGCTCACCGACGCGGCAATCTGCGCTGCCGACGAAATGATCCTCGGTGCTTCATCGCCAGATCATCCCTGCCACCCAGATGCTCACGCGATTCTCACCGCCTTGGAACTTGGCTATGGCGCTGATGCCTCCGCAGAGACGGAAAAATCGCTGCTCCACTCCGCGATTTCCGCACTTTTGACCATCTGCAGTGCCCCAGCTACTCGGCAGTCCACCCCACGCACCGTGCGTGCCCGTTGCTCTTGGGCAGGGCTCCCCAACCTGGCCGAGCCACTGCTTCTCGCCGATCCACTGTGGCGCAAAAAGGAGCATTCCAAGGCCTTCTCCCTGCTCACCAAGAAGGTGCCCGGCTTGTTTTGCTTGGGTGCCCGGAGTTTCAATGCCGATCTCACCCGTCTTCTCACCACAGAATTCATCGCTGACGATTTAGGTCACACGGATTATTTCCGAACTGTGTTGGAATGTGTTTCACACCGGTCGCGGACGGTCGCAAATGCCGCCGTGGATCGATCGTTTTTCTCAATCGAATTCGCTCGCTACGATGCGTGCGCTCATCGCCATTTCTCCATGGCACTTGAGAATATCGATACGATTTCCGCCGTCGCTCCGATCCATCCGGCCATGCTCTCCCGGATCTTTACCCATCTCGTGGAGGGCTACATCACCGCCGTTAAAAAAGATTTCCGCGACCAATGCAGCAGCCCTAACGCCAAAAAAGCGCTCGAACACGCACTCAAGCACGAACCTGATAACCTCCGCGCTTGGCTGATGCAGTGCGACTTGTTAGCCATGGGTAAGGACACTTCTACCTATCACCGTTTCCTCGACGATTTAACGAAACGCTACCCAGCGCACAAGGAAGTCCTCATTCGCAACGGCGACTGCTGCACCGGACGCAAGTCTTACACCAAGGCGCTTCGTAATTTCGAAAACGCCGCAAAGATCGACTCGGTCGATCCCCGAATCACTCGTGGCATCCTCCGCGCCCAGCTCGGCGTCGCCGAGGAAGCCTATAAAAAACGCACTCCAGACAAGGCCAAGTGGGATCTCATCGACTCCCTCGCGTCCACCGACCCTTCCGACGCTGAGTATTCGCTTTGGCGGCTACGCGTCCACCGCATCGTTTTGGAAATCAGTCAGGGCACCAAGGAGGCCGACCTCATCGCACTCGTCACCGCGACACTGCCGCTCGCACCCAATGCATTTTCGTTAGAGACGGCCTGCCGGTTCGCCATTCTCGACCGCAAATCGACGCTCAAGGAAAAAACCCTTGGCGTCTTATTTCCCTCCAGCCCGTGCCCCGAATCGCTCGCAGATTTCCTCGCCGTCATGGATGAATCAGCGGCTCTCGACGAGGGAAATCACCACATCGCTGCTAAGAGAATCGCCCAGAATATTTTCGCCACTCATCAGCCGCTATTCCTCCGCCTCGTCGCGGTCCGCAAGGACCTCACCACTCTGCTCATTCGGATTTTCAGGGCCATTCACCCGGACCTCTCTCTTGTTTGCCCGGTCATCGAGCAATGGCTCCGCCGCGACCCCACCGATCCCTTGTTAGGAATAATCTGTTGGAACTATCGCTTTCCTTGGTTGAAGGTCACGCTGGAAAAAATCTCCGTGGAGCTCGCGACACTCCTCCTCGAATCCCCTGACGCCGCCGCGGAAGAAGCGGACGAAGATTTCAACGATGCTAACAGTGGAGATCCCTTCCCTATCTTCTCCGCCCAGCAGCCTGCCACCGCAGCGCCAGATTCAAGCGAACTCCTGCAAACTGCCAAACAACTCCGCCACCGAGCCGAGGCCCTGCTGGCCCAAGAAATTTCCGCCGACGACTCCACGGAAATCAACACGCTGCTAGAGAAAACCCGCCACGCCATCGCCGCCAGCGACTGGACCCCACTCTCCCGCCTTGCTGCCCTCCATTCCCGGCAGCTCACCGTGCTCGCCTCTAACTAATACCCAATCCTATATGAAAATCCGCCATCTTTTCCTCGCACCCTTGCTGATGTTGAATGTCTTCGCCATCAGCCCACTCGAACCCATCAAGCCGTCCAGCTACAAAGGTCCGGTCAAGGTCGCCTGCATCGGCGACAGCATCACCCAAGGCTCCGGTGCAGCAGAAGGCCAGTCCTATCCATCCCAACTCCAAGCTTTCTGCGGTAAGGAATGGAAGATTAGTAATTTCGGCGTCAGCGCGAGAACACTCCTGAAAAACGGCGACTTTCCTTACTGGAAAGAGAACGCCTATCAGGAGGCTCTAAAATCCGAACCGGATGCCGTCATCATCATGCTCGGCACCAATGACACCAAGCCGCATAACTGGAAATTTGAGAAAGAATTCGTCGCCGATTACACCGCGCTCGTGAAATCGTTCCAATCACTTCCCAGCAAACCACGGATCTACATCTGCCGCCCCTGCCCAGTCCCAGAACCCGGAAATTTCGGAATCACCGAGACAAATATCAAAGAGGAAATTAGACGGATCAACAAACTCGCGAAAGAACTCAACCTTGGCCTGATCGATATGCACAAAGCACTCGAAGATAAGCCCGAGCTACTCCCCGACCGAGTCCATCCGAATACCAAAGGCGCAGGTGAAATGGCGAGGGCAGCCTTCAAGGCATTGACCGGTAAGCGCCCACCAGAGTCGATACGTCAGACTAATTAGCAGCCTGTAAGGGCCTCGTAACTCTGGATTTTTTTTCACAGCAAGCGAGGAGCAAGCTCGTTGCAAGGGAGCAGCGCGCGGGTTGAATGGAGGTGAATGGTATCGCTGAGGGAGGCCCAAGACCAAATTGCAGGTGGTCTTGAGGCATCGGCAGGTTCTCAAACACCCACCCTTAGATCCCGCAGGCTCCATAAAGTCCCCTTTGCACCACTGCCGTTTCCCTTCATCACCCGCGCCCCATCCTTTCGCTTCGCGCCGAATCTGTCCCGCGCCCCTGCAAATGCCTCGTTCACAAATTCTTTGCTGCCGATCACTGCACCCTCAGTGAAATAGCGCACCCGGCAATGCAGCATTTTAGTCATCCCCAAGTCCTTCAAAACCGTTTCGTTGTCGTCGCTTTCGAGCATTTCTGCCGTGTTTAGCGTAGTTTGGCCTAGATTTGTCGTGGTGTTTGTCGCTGCCCGTCCAGGCTTCTTGCCTAGTTCCAGACCCATCAAGCGACGGTATAAACGTGAAACTTCAGTCCATCGCTCCATTTCAAGGCCTACGCCTTGAGCACCTAGATACGCTCGTATCAAGCCTTCTCGTGCTTTCCTGCCGTTACCCTTTGCTCCGCCGCCTACGGCTTCCCCATAGCTGCTCCAGCGGTAGTCAGCCGGATCTTTGGCCATCCCTGCTCGCACTGGATTGAGATCGATGTAAGCAGCGATGGTCCGCGCTGCCACGCCGCTTTCGACGATCACGCTTTTGAATCGCTCTTCCCACAGCGTCCCTGTCCGCGAGTGTGTCCGGTTGAACCAACGGGTGAACCGGATCAAGAGTCCTTTCATGAACTGGCTCAAATCATGCATTCGGTAGGCGAAACGGGCGTGGATCTCTGCCGCCCGAGCAGCCGCAGCTTCACCCGCTTCGATCGCATGAGCTGGTTCATCAGCCTGCCTTGGTTCACCGCTACAGGTTTTTCTCGCTTCAACCAATTCCTCAGCGACACCCGCCACAAAAGCCTCGGAATAAAGTGCCGAAAGCCGTTTGAGTAGGGACTCATCGCTCAGTCCACCTCCCGCCATTGGTGGGACTTCGAGAAGCAAATGAAAGTGATTGGACATCACACAATAAGACAAAACGTGGCAGCCTGAAAAGTTCTCATACATCCGCATGAACTTTCGGAATGCCTCGCACTCGCGCTCGGCAAAAACAAACCGTCGATCCACCACT
>JAYUHS010000184.1:0-3498 GCA_043766715.1 Luteolibacter sp. | reverse complement strand
ATGAAGCCGGACTCGCCAGAAATCACCGATCCCAAGTGGCAGAAATCCGCGCAACTGTCGGCGCTGTGGTTTCCGCATGGCATCTTAGCGAACTCACCGGGGAATCCGGCGTGGGATCTGACGCAGGGGAAATTCGGCGGGTATGGCGGGCAGATGTTCATCGGCGATCAGACGCTTTCCACCGTGATGCGGGTCGTCACCGAGAAGGAGGGCGGGATCGATCAAGGCTGCCTGCTGCCCTTCGCCAGTAAAATGGGTTCTGGGGTGATGCGGCCGTGTTTCCTGCCGGACGGATCGCTGCTGCTCGGCCAGACTGGGAGAGGTTGGGCGTCGAACGGCGGGAACGAGTCGAGCCTGCAACGGATTTTCTGGGATGGAAAAACCACGGCGGCGGACATCCAGCGAGTGGCGGTCACCCAATCTGGCTTCCAAGTCCATTTCACCACTCCCATCGCGGCTGGGCTGAGTCCTGAGCAGGTGTTAGCAGAAATCCAAGTGGAATCTTGGACCTACACCGACTCCTCGAAATACGGGTCTGAGGAGGACGAAAAGCACCCAAATATCGTCCGCAATGCCATCATCAGCGCCGACCGGAAATCGGTGAAATTTGACTTAGAAAACTTCACGTATCTCACCGCGGTGAACCGCATTTACTGGATCCAAGTCATGAACGCCCGGCAGGTGCTTGCGCCAGCCGTCGGCAGGGAAAAGCTTGAGGCCTACTATACCGTGCGGGTCCTGCCTGATTGATAGAGATCAAGCCTTGCCTAATGTCTCGCCTTATCGAATCTACCCCCATGTTGCAATCTTCGTCGCTGGTCCGGATGGGATCGCTGCTGCTACTCCTCGCCGTTCCGGGACTCGCCGAGCCGATTTTACCGGGACTCACCAATAGCCAACTCGAGCCAGAGCTCAAGGGCCACGTCTTGATCGAGGAGCTGAATTGCGTGGCTTGTCACAGTGGTGACGCCGCACTGACTGAGCGGTCGAAAAAAGCGCCGCTGCTTGCCAATGTCGGCTCGCGGGTGAATCCGAGTTACCTTGAGAGTTACATCCGTGATCCGCACACCATCAAGCCCGGCACGACGATGCCGAACGTGATGGCGCAACAGAGCGGCGAGGAGCGGAGCCAATCGGCGATCGCGATCACGCACTTTTTGCTCTCGCAGAAGGAAAATAATTTCGCACTCCAAGCACCAGATGCGGTGGCAGCGCAGCAGGGGAAACAGCTATTTCATGATCGTGGCTGTGCGGCGTGCCACTCACCTCGCGATGATAAGGGCACTGAGTTGTCGGCGAAAAACTCCGTGCCGCTCGGTGCGCTCGACCCGAAATACAGCTTCACCAGCTTGGTGGCCTTCCTAAAAAATCCGCATGAGTCCCGGCCGTCTGACCGGATGCCGAACATGCAGCTACCGCAAAAGGAGGTCGAGCAGATCGCCCATTTCCTGCTGCAAGACACCCGAGTGCCGGGGCCGCTGAACTACACTTTTTATGAGGGCGACGTGTTCGAAGGCCTCGGTGGCGAGAACGTCAAGCCGGTGCGGGCGGGGATCGTGCAAGATTTCGCCTTGGCTAGCTTGGCGGGAGTTCATCATCAAATGGCGGTGAAATACGAAGGCTGGGTGAATTTTGCCAAGCCGGGGAGTTATACATTTTCCCTTGAAATGAACGGCGGCTCGCTGGTCATCGACGGGAAATCCGTGGTCAAGGAAGACCCCAGCAATCGGCGTGGAGTCAAGCAACTGGAGGGGACGGCGGATGTCGCGGCGGGTTGGAAGAAGATCGAGCTCGTTTATTTCCACACCGGTGAGGAGCCAAAGTTTTCCTTCGAGATGGCAGGTCCGGAGTTCCCACGCGGGCCGATTCCATCGTCGATGTTGTCGATTTCTGACAAGGAAGTTCCTGCTTTCCAGCAGCTCAAGGTGGATGCGGGACTCGCGGCGAAGGGCCGGGAGAAATTTGCGGCGCTCGGTTGTGCGAGTTGCCATGGCGGGCTGGAAGTCCCGGCCAAACCGAGTATGGAACTCGCCAAGCTCGATGCCAGCCGCGGCTGCTTGAGTGGCACGGCGGGAGCATGGCCGCAATACGACCTAACCGCCGAGCAGCGCGGCTGGATCGCCCAAGCCCTGCCCAAGGCAAATCAGCTTAGCATCACGGACAAGCAACAGGTCAGCAAGACGCTGGCTTCGCTCAACTGCATCGCTTGCCACGAACGCAGCGGACTTGGCGGAATCGCCCCGGAGCGGAATGCGCTGTTCACCAGCACCCAGCCCGGACTCGGTGACCAGGGCCGGATCCCGCCATCGCTCTCTGACATCGGCGCGAAAATCACCTCCGAGTGGATGACGGAAGTGATGCTGCACGGCAAACGCCAGCGGCCTTACGTCAATGCGAGTATGCCGCAGTTCGGCGAGGC
Organism: Luteolibacter sp.; assembly: GCA_043766715.1. Classification (GTDB taxonomy): domain Bacteria; phylum Verrucomicrobiota; class Verrucomicrobiia; order Verrucomicrobiales; family Akkermansiaceae; genus Luteolibacter. Next base: position 1,079 of record JAYUHS010000184.1, on the reverse strand, counting down.
GAATGTGGGCCACTTGGTGAAGCTATTTGGGAAAGTCGATGAGCTGGAAAAAGTGGCGCTGCCGGAAGTGCCGGACATGAAGGCCTCGAAGGACGCGGGCCATGAAATCGTCGGCACTGCGGGGCTGAGTTGCATCGCTTGCCATCAGTTCAACGGTCAGAAATCCGGCGACATGGGAGCGTGGGATATTTCCTTGGTTTCAGGACGGTTGCAGAAAAACTGGTTCCATCTCTACATGCGGAATCCGGCGCGTTTCCACCCAACCGTCTCGATGCCGAGCTACTGGGCCGGTGGCGTTTCACCGCTGCCCAAGATCCTCGGCGGCGATACTTCCCAGCAGATCGAGGGGCTTTGGAACTATTTAGCTGATGGGGATCGGGCGAAAAAACCGACGGGGCTCTCGCGTGAGTCGAACGAACTCAAGGTCAGCGACGTGACCGAAATTTGCCGGGGTCAAGGGCCTGCGGGCTACCGTGGCATCGCCGTCGGTTACCCGGAGCGGATCAGTTTGGCGTTCGATTCCGAGGAAATGACGTTACGGCAATTGTGGAAGGGCGAGTTTGTGAATGTCGATATCGGCAATTTCCGCAACCGTGGCACTGACCTGATTTCCTTCCCACGCGGCATCCCATTCTACCGCTTAACCTCCATGGAGGAAAACTGGCCGTATAAGGGGAAAACCAATTACGCCTTTCCGCAGGACCAGGGTTATCAATTCCGTGGCTATCATCTCGATGCGATGCGGCGGCCGACGTTCCGCTTCATGTATGGTGACGTCGCGGTGCAGGACTACTTCGAGGACACCCAAGATAAGGACAAGAAGGCGTTCTTTAAGCGGACCCTCACCTTCAACGCCCCAGCCCAGCAGACGGTGTTTTATTTCCGCGCCGCCACCGGCGAGGGACCAGTCAAAATTTCCGATAGCGCTTTCAAGGTCGGCCCGCTGCAACTCCGCATCACCAGCGACTACAAGGGAATCGTCCGCAACGGTGCCCCGGGCGAGGTGCTGATCCCCATCACGCTGCCGAAAGGACGCTCCACTCTCACTCTGGAATACCAATGGTAATTTACCGATACTC
>JAYUHS010000183.1:0-3507 GCA_043766715.1 Luteolibacter sp. | reverse complement strand
TTTGTTGGTGCTTTAACAACGCTTCTCGGGCCGCGAGCAGGAGTCGCTCGACGGCCTCAACTCGTTGAAAATCCGCCGGTGCGAGCACGCCCTGGGTCCGCTGGAGGAAAGCCTGTTGGTCCGCCTCCGAGCGGATCAGAGCCTGGATCTGTTCGAGCAGACTCATGCCAGCAGGCGCTGACGGAAATCCTTCCGCAACGGGTAAACCCAGAGCTCTTTGATGGAGGTCTCGGGATCCTCGTGCTTGGATTTGGTACCCCGGCCCACGGAACGCCCCAAAAGCTTCCAATTGGCCGCCCGATAACACGTTCCCCGGAACCGTTCGGTGTCCACGAAGCTCTCCAGTAGCTGAACCGGATGGTGGTAGAGGTCCTGCCAATCCGCGCTAATCCGCCGGGCGATCCGGGCCAGCAGGTGACTGGCCAGCTGAGGCACCTTGACCCAGGGAAGGATCAGATACCGGCTGTTGTAAGCGATCTGATTGAGGTTATGGCGGAAGGCTTCCTTGGGCGCGCCCACGAACTCATCGCGTAAATTCAATTTGAGCGGCGCTGAACTCCAACCCAAACACGCCACCGGCCGCCCACTTGCAAAGACTAAATATTTGAGGTGTTCCCCCACGGGTCGGCTGTAGCCGAGGTAGTGGTGAAGCTTGAGCAATTGGCCAAAGAGCGCCTCCCCTTCGGTCCGGCGGACCTGCCGAATTTCCAGCGCTCCCAGTGCGGCCAGGGTGCCGTTGATCGGGGTCTGATCCACCGCCGGCACCTCCCGAACGCGGCGGTGGAGGATCGCGTTGTTGATCAGCTTTCGTTTGGGTTCGGGCAGTTGGATGAGCCCCGCCCGATGGAGCCGGAGCATGAGGCTGCGACAAACCATGTCGCGCGGATGGCCGTTGGGCTGAACCCAGTTCCACGCCGCACACACCTGGACCGAGAGCCGGTAGCGGCTCAGCCCGGGATTTTCCGCAATTAATCGCCGCAAAAAATCCACCTCCGCGGAGCGAATCTCCCGACCGCGAAAACTCAGTAAAACGTCCGACACGCCCCGCAAGATAACGAGGAATGCTTTGAACGCTAGGGTAAAGTGGAGGCTTTTACGGGTTCATTTCAGCCCCGCGTTTAATGGCCGCCACACCGGTGCGGTGTGGGTCTGGGCGGGATCTCCGTTCCATAACAAGGTGTAGAGTTGATGAACCGTCAGTGTCTGCGCCACCGTGGAAACGGACTTCGGCCACGCGCTATAGCGCCCGGCCGAAAGTCGTTTTTGGCAGAGCCAAAAACCCTGTGAATCATAGACGAGGCACTTCACGGCCCGGCGGCTCCGCCCACAGAACACGAACAATGTTCCATCGAGCGGGTCCGATTGGAGGGTTTGGCGGCAGAGTGCAGCGAGGCCATCGATACCCCGACGAAAATCGACCGGCTCCACCGCCAGCAAGATCCGCATCTGGGGCGTGATCTGGATCAAGCTTTGGACCTCCAGAAGGCTTCCGCCAAGGCCAACCACAGCGTCGGATCGTGGCCTGTTTCCAAACGGAGTCGCCGGTCGGGGCCATCGATCAGTTCCACCGAACCGACAGCACTATTGGAGTGTGGCGGAACTTCTAATCTAAGTTCCACAAAGGGAGATCGACCAGGCGAAGCTGACACCACGGCTTGGGTTTGCTCGCGCAACTTCGCGAAACCAATCCGCAATGATCGGGACACCGCGCTGACTCCGTGCGTACCGGCCAACTTGGCGGCGGCACTCCAAACCGCCATGGGCAGCCGAGGCCGGCCGGTTTGCCGCTGCCGCCACACCTCCAGTTGGTGTTGCAGTTGGTTTAGATCCGTCGAAGAAAATACACCCTCACTCATACGTGGGGCTTAATCTGTTCTACTTACCCCAATCATTCACGCACGCTTGCCGAAGGCACACAATTTGTCCATGCTGAAAACGGGAACGGGCCGCGAAGGCAAGGCCGTTTCAAGCAATCGATTGACAGCCAGCGGGTGAAGCAGACGTGCGGGAGAAATGAGGTAGTGGTGCGGGCGGAATACATTTACGCCGCGGGCCTGACCAAACCGCAATGGCGCGCTTCGCGCGGAGTGCACTGCGTTAGGAGTGTCGCTATTAAGCCGCTTCAACGCCCAATTGCCAGCCAGCCGTTCCCAGTTCGCACGCCCCTCACCGATGGACGCGGAAGCGGCTTAAAAGCCGCGCTCCGAACGCGCCGGGCCTCGGTACCAATCCTCACTGTTCCGGAGCGAGGGCTTACTTACCGCCTCAAATCCGGCGAAGAATCAATCCCTTAACCCAACTCCAGCCTCCAATCGCTCTTTGGTTGCAGATGATCTCAGTGGTTTCCACGACCGGTTTTTCTTGAAAATGGGTTGGCTAGGCAGAAGCCGCTGGAGTAGCCGAAGCGCCCGCCGTTGCTTCTTTCATCATTTTGGCCGCGCGCTTTTTCATTTCTTTGATATCCACATCTTCGATGTGCGTAGCCAGGCCCCACACGTTGCCAAACGGATCCTCGATGGTGCAGTACCGGTCGCCCCAAAAGATGTCGGCCACTGGCATTTTCACAGTTGCGCCCGCCTTCACTGCCATGGCGACCGCAGAGTCGACCTCCGGAACGTAGCGATGCAGGGTCATCGCAGACCCGCCCAGAGTTTTCGCCGACTTGTTGCCCCACTGGGGATGCTCGTCGCCCACCATGAGGCGGGAGGCGCCAATTCAAACGGGCGATCAAGCCATTCCTGCATTGCCTTAGGTTCCGGATGTTTTCGGTCGCGAAGTGCTTTCAGCAGATTGGCATACCCGGGATATCCTCAACAGTCCTCAGGCGGACCCGCCCGTTCTCCGCCGTTGCATACCGTTCTCCCCGAAATTGCGATGCTGAGATCCAACAGGTCCCCCACCATAATCAAGTGGTTCCAGGAATCACCGAAGTCGTACTGGTAGGTAAACGATTCCCCAGAAGCGGTTACTAGGGTACGAACCGGAGGATAGCATCGCAGAGTCTGCGTGGACCCAATTCACCTGGAAAGGCCCGAGAATTGGATCGCTCAGAGCGGCCTAAGCGGTCATGGTTGGAATACTGCTCTGGATCGTTAAACGCCTATTGCCAGTCGGTCCACCCGCATAGTAAAATCCCACTGCCCACCCCGGAGTATAATAATTTAATATCACCGCCGACGAGCGGCCCGTTACCCCGTTAGGTCACCAAATGACTATGACTGCAAAACAAATCCTGGACGAGATAAAGCCGTTGGGGAGCGACAGCTACAAGCGGGTGATCTTCAACCACGGCGTACGGGAGCCGTGCTTCGGCGTGAAAATTAGCGACCTGCAAAAAATCGTAAAGCGCATCAAAAAGGACTACCAACTCGCGCTGGATCTTTACGACACCGGCATTTACGACGCGATGTACCTGGCCGGATTAATCGCCGACGATGCGAGAATGACAAAAACAGACCTCCAACATTGGGTGACCCACGCCTATTGCCGTCCTCTCTGCGGAACCAC
>JAYUHS010000182.1:0-1214 GCA_043766715.1 Luteolibacter sp. | reverse complement strand
AAAAACTCGCAATCGGCATTTCCCCAAAACACGCTCAAGGCCCCGCCAAATCGAGGCTCTGGGAGCAACATGCTCAGGCCGTGGGACGGTAGTGATTTGTTTTCCCTGATCCGTTTGGACCAACGAGAATGTTTAGGCCTGGCTGAAGCGCCAATGAAAATTTGGTTAGAGACTTGAAACCATCAACGTAAACTTGGCTAATCATAAGAATATGTATTTTTTCAGAGAAGTAACCGATCGAATCAAGGCGCGGGCGGCGGGGTGCTGACTTTCTTCGCGGGGCGCTCGGTGCGGGAGGCGCTTTTCCAGGCGGCGAGCTTGTCGGGGTCGCGGCTGTATTTGTTTTGGATGGCGGCGTCGAGGCGGGGAAACTTGGGTAAAAGCTGAAAAACTGAGAATCTGAAATTCTGAAAGGTAGAGTGTTCATGCATTGCCTTTGCGAGGTTTTGGGAGCAACCGTGGGAACTTGGTATCACATTTTGTGATACCAAGTCTTGAGTGGCGGGTATCGGGCTTGCGGGGGTGGAAGAGGGGGATTGGGGAAAGGAATGCCTCCACTCCTTTTCAAGCGGCGGCGAAGTCGAGGTCGCGGGTGGTGTGGACGGCCGGCTCGGGGAGGTTTCGCCCTTGGCTAGGCGGTGGGCGATTTCGTCGCGGACGATGGCGCAGAGCTCGGCGTAGGTGGCTTCTTCCTGATCTCCGTGGCAGGTGCCTCCGAAACAAAGGTCCGGGCAGTAGCCGATGTAGCATTGATCCTCATCGGACCAGCGCACGAAGCGGTGGTAGTGGTCTTCCGGTTTCATGGAGTTATCAATCGAAGAGTGCTCTTGGCAAACCGCTTTGACGGATCATCGAGCGGAGGGTTCCGATGGGAATGTCTTTGCGAGGATGAGGAACAATGACCGTGTGCCCTCGATCATTCCGGTATTTGGCATGACTGCCGCGCTGGGAAACAAAAAGGAAACCGTTGGCGGAGAGAATCCCGACGAAAGCATCCGATGAGATTCGCTTCGAAATCCGTCAGCAGGGGTTCAGGCGATTGCGAATTCACCCACGGTGATTTCGGAGATACGCGGAGCGGGTTCTGAAGCGCCGTCATCTTCCAGGTAGAGTTGGACCGCTTCCTTGAGCATCCGCAGGGCTTCTTCTTTCGTTTCGCCAAAGCTGGAAATGTCAAAATCTAGGCACTGCGCGATGTAGTCAGATTCCTCGCG
>JAYUHS010000181.1:0-9345 GCA_043766715.1 Luteolibacter sp. | reverse complement strand
CCGTCGCTGAAAATGACACCGTTTTCGCCCATCTGAGACTCGATCACCAGCGGTTGCTGAGGGGTGATCTTCCCAAAAACAAGCGACGTTCCGGTTGTGTTGCTAGGAAAGGGTTCGCGCACGGTGAAGTAGAGGAAATTTGATTCCCACGGAAAGTGTGTGTCTGGGCCTAATGTCTCGGAGGCGTTTCCTGCCGCAAGGGCGACTCCGGTTGCGCCAGTGATTAGGCTCTTGAACCAGCCGGTAGAACCGAGTCCGGTCGATACGATCACGCCGCTAGAGGAATGATTTTCTGCCTTATCTCCGATGCTGATCCGGTAGCGGGCAGAGCTGTGGGATCTCATGCCGATGAAGAGATCATTCACCGCGCAGAGGCTGAGCCCGGTGTTTAGCTTCGCCTCGGCCATGGTAACTTCGCGAGATTTTCTGCCAACTTTAAGCATATCGCTCACGACTTGTTTTAAGTCACTCACTTGAAACGGCAGCAGTTGGCCATCCCAGCGTTTCGGGTCGGGATTCACTCCCACGAGTGGCTGGGTTGTGAGATATTTCAACGTGTTTGCCACGAGTCCGTCTTGGCCGAGTGCGACGACGATGTCCTCGGGGCCGAATACGAAATTAGGCAGAAACGAGCGCTGGACGATCTGCACCCGCCCCAGCTCGCCGAGCACCTGTTGTGCTTTGGTGATGGCATTTTGATAGGAGGTGTCCTCACTTTCGTAATCGCCGAAGTCACCACCGAGGCTGCTAATATAAAACCGGGCCTGCGACTTGGTGGCGAACCTAGATTTTAAATCTTCCAAACGTGTCGCACGGACGACGAGGACGATCTTGGTCTCCGTCAGCCGGTTCATTTTTTCGATTCAGGCTTGTTAAGTAATTCTCGGAGGAGATCGGGAGAAATATTGAGTTGGCCGATTTTGTCGGCTTTGCTGGCGAGCTCTTGGAAGGCGAAGGCGATCAGTTGTTCCGGCTTCATCCCGGAAGTGGTTAGGGCTTGGAGGACCGCTGCATCGGCGCTGGCCAGTGCTTGCATGGTGCTGGCGATGCCGTAAGCACGGGCGTCTGACTCTGCCTTGGCATTTTCGGTCGAGAGGGTGACGAGTTTCTTTCTTTCGTCTTCGAGGCTGATGCTAGTGTCTAACTGGGCACGCTGGAGTTGGGCTTTTTTCTCCTGCACCGCACGTTCTGCATCCATCTGGGTTTCGCGGATCTGGCGCTTCTTGTTTTCGACGGCGATCTCAGTGTTCAGTTCGTTCTCCTTGATGCCTCGCTCTTGTTCTACGGCAGCATTCCGTCTGACATAGATCGCTTCATCGGCTCCGCGTAGCAATTGCTCGCGGGTTTCTGCTTCGAGTGCCCTAGCAGTTTCTGGCGTCGGCTTGATGGCAAGCAAGGACAGTCCAAGAACCTGCAATCCCAAAGCGTCGATTTCGGGTGATGTCGCGAGTTGATCACGGATCGCATTCACGAGAAACTCTGATGCCCGCAGCGCTTGCTTGAGTGGTAGTTTTTCGATTTCCGCCCGGGCAAGGACATGTACGAGATTGATGACTCGCTGCGGTAGGTTTTCCGGATCGCTCGAAGCATAACTTCGGCCATTGGATGCGAGTGTGAAATCCATCAGGCCGGCGAGCTTCTTCGGCTCGGCGACGCGGTAGGTAATCTGGCCTTGAAGGCTCACCGATTGATAGTCGCCCGTTTGTTCTTCAAAGATGAATGGCACATCCGAACTGCCCACCGGGACCGCCACCAAGGAAGTGGTCGGTGAGTAATAAAAGAACGAAAGGCCAGCTCCCTCGCGAACCACATTGCCGCCCGAATATTGGATGACGTGAGTCGTAGGTGGTATCTTGATAAATCGAAATCCGAACATGGTCGTGGGTGGCTGTGAATTTTGAAAATGGATAGAGCTCACATCACCCGCATGATGGAGCTCTCACTTGGCCGAGGAAATTTACACCTTTCCTGCGAGACCCTCACGCACTAACAGTGCTTCTTGATCTGGATCGCGGCCCATGAAGCGGCGGTAGAGTTCGTCCGCAGGCAGGGAGTTTCCAGTGCTGAGGATGTGTTCGCGGAAGGCGGCACCGGTGGCGGGGTTGAGCACGCCCTCTTTTTGGAAACGGGTGAACGCATCAGCGTCGAGCACCGCTGCCCATTTGTAGGAGTAATAATTTGCGGCGTAGCCCACCGGATCACCAAATAAGTGACTGAAGCGACGCAGGATGGTGGGGCTGAGAGTCTGCAGCGGCGCGTGGTAGTCGGCCAAGACTTGGTGGTCGACTGCATCGAGATCCTTGCCGACGTATTGATCAAGGCGGGTGTGAAGCTCGAGGTCGATCTTGGACTGCCCGAGCTGGCGCATCAATGCTGAGGCGCTGAAGTAATTTTTAGCCGCGAGCATTTTTTCAAAAAGCTCTTTAGGAATCGGCTCGTTCGTCTCGAAATGGCGGGCGAAGAGGTCGAGAGATTCACGGTCCCAGCAGAAATTTTCCATCAACTGGGAAGGCAGTTCGACATAATCGCGGGGGACGTTCGTGCCTGCTAGAGTTTTCACTTCCACTTGGCTGAGCAGGCCGTGAAGGAGGTGACCGAATTCGTGGAAAATCGTTTCGACTTCGCGGTGGGTGAGGAGCGCGGGCTTGCCATCCACCGGTGGGCTCATATTTCCGACCATCAGGGCGATGTGTGGCTCGCCGAGTGCGACGAGGTGGAGCGGGTTCATCCATGCGCCGGCACGTTTCGATTCGCGTGGGTGCCAGTCGGCATAAAATGAGCCGAGGTGGGTCGCAGTCTTTGAATCGTGGATTTCGTAGAATTTACACTCGGGATGCCATGTCTCGACGAGTGGTGATCCTTGGTGAGAACCCGGCTCGAACACTGTGTCTAACTCCCGAATGGTGATGCTGAACAAGCGTGAGGCCAGTTCAAACATCCCTGCCATCACCCCATCCACCGGGAAATAAGGCAGCAGTGCCTCCTCGGCGAAATCGTAGTGTTCCTTGCGCTGCTTCTCGGCCCAGTAGCTGGTTTCCCATGGCTCTAGCAGAGCGACGGGTTGGCCAGATTTCGCGGCTTTGTATTCGCGGAGTTGGAGGTGCTCGGCAAGGAAGCTACTGCGGATGCGGGTGTTGAGATTTTCGATGAAACGAAGGGCATTTTCGCCGGTTTTCGCCATACTCCGCAGCAGTGCGAGATCGGCGAAATGTGCCTGCCCGAGGATCTCGGCCTTCTCTTGACGGAGTGCGAGGATCCGCCAGACGATCGCCGTAGTATCGAAGTCGCCAGTCGAGCCAACCTGTGCGGATGCCTGCCAGACTTCGTGGCGGATCGAGTTATCATCAAGGTGCTGCATGATTGGCAGCAGCGAAGTGTGCTGGAGAGTGAAGCGCCAAGCGGGGGCGGCATGGCCCTTGCTGCGGGCATTGGCAGCGGCGGCGGCGATGGCGGATTGCGGCAGGCCGGTGAGTTGTGCTTCGTCGGTGATGATTTTTTCCCAGGCATTTGTCGAGTCGAGCACATGCTCGGAAAACTCTTGGGTGATTTTAGATAACTCCGCATCGATCGCGGCGACACGTTCTTTCTGAGCTGCCGGTAGATCTGCGCCAGAATCCCGAAAATCTGCGAGCGTCTCCTCGACGAACCGCTGCTTGACCGGAGAAAGCGTGGCGATTTCTGCACTCTCGCCCACCGCCTTGATGATCTTCCACAAGCGGGCATTGAGCGCCAGTGATGAATGGAAATCCGTCACCGCAGGCAGCATCTTACCCAGTGCCTCGCGCTGGGCTGGATTGTCATTAACGGCATCCAAGTGGGACAGTCTGCCCCAGCCTAAGTTGAGTGCCTCGCTGGCTTTCTCGAAGGCGAGGAACGTGGAATCATAGTTTGCCGTCGCCGGATCTTGGGAGCAGATCGCCTCGATATTTGCTTTCGCGAGTTCCAGTGCACGGGAGATGTCTGGCTCGATCGCATCTGGGACGAGTCTGGACCAGCGTATGTGGAAATCAGGTGAGAGAAATGGATGCATGGCAAGAGTGTTAAGTAGGATCAGCGATTTGTTAAGGGGAAGTTTGAGCAGTTTTCCTAGAAACCGCCTGCTAATTTGACCAAGAATTCTGTTCTACCGAGCGGGTCGTGCTCTGCATGTAAATTCGAAGATTGTAAGCTCGCTACAATCCAAGTGAAGTCTGCGCCGCCCCCTATCATGGCCGCTAAAAAGAAAATAGCCTCCCAGAAGAGCACTGCTCTGTTCATTCCCGAAAAAATTGCGCCGCTTGTCCGGATGCTTCGCTACGAAAAGGCGATTCTCGATACCGACCTCGCCGAACTCTACGGTGTGGAAACCCGCGTCATTAACCAAGCGGTCCAGCGTAATATCGAGCGTTTTCCTGCGGATTTTATGTTCCAACTTACTGAAGATGAAGTTCGAATTCTATCCTCAGAAATCGCGAGTTCAAATGCCGGTGAGAGCAACTTGAAATCACAAACTGTGATTTCAAGTTGCCACGGCGGCCGCCGCCACAGGCCCTATGCCTTCACCGAGCAAGGTGTCGCCATGCTGTCCAGCGTCCTCCGCTCAGACCGTGCAGTAGAAGTGAACATCGCGATCATGCGGACTTTTGTTCAACTCCGCCGTCTGATGGACTCTAACGCACTTTTAGCAGAAAAAATCGAATCACTCGAATCCAAATACGCCGAACACGACCACCAATTCCAAATCGTTTTCGACGCCATCCGCCAGCTCATCGCCACCGAAGCCACGCCTAAACGTGAAATGGGGTTTCACGCGGAGTAATTTTCTTTTCAACCCAAGTTCAAAAATCAGCATATTCAATGACCCTTCAATCTTTCGGAATCTCCAATTTCAAGGCCTTCGGTCAAGCTCTCCAACGAATGCCACTGAAACCGATCACTCTCATTTTCGGACCGAACAGCGCAGGCAAATCGTCGCTAGTTCAAAGTTTTTTATGGGCTCTGAACTCTGCTAAAACTGGTGATTTTGAGAGCCGTTCGTCAGAGAAAGCGTTTGGTAGTGTCGATCTCCCGGGCTTCCGCTCACTGTTACACAGGCAGGAGATGAATCGCCGTGTGGAGGTGGAGATTGTAATTGTGACTCAAGAAGGGGAACCAACAGTCAAGATTGTTCACCACCTAGGTTTACCTTCCCGTGAAGAGCTGCAAAACATGGAGGAGAAAATAATCTCAGGCTATCCTCTAGTGCTAGAGTATGAGCAAGAATCCAAGTCGGTGACGTCCTGTGAGTCTTTGTTCGAAGAGCTTTTCACATGGGACAAGCCAGCCCAAGAACAGATTGAGGCATGGCTTGAAGATGATGATGCCCTTCAGAAACTAATTGATGGTGCTATTGAGATAGAAGCAGCAGCGGATCGAATTGCCTTCAATGGCAAGGTATTGGGACCTGAGGATTTTCGCGGGATATTCTTAAAAGGTCAAAAATCTTCTGCACGATTGAAGGAACTTGCTGCTCACTGGGATGATATCGCGGTTATTCAAAATCAGGTGGAAGCCAAGCTCGAAATCGAGTCACAGCAAATTAGTTTACGTTTGATAGAGATCTATTGCGGAGGTGAATTGGCTTTAAAAGCAGGAAAAATTCTTGGTAAGGACAATCTTCAGATTGAACTATTGGATGAAAGTATTCTTAGCAAGATACCCGAACCAAAAGATAATTGGGTTGAGCAAATGTTCCTTCAGACTCAAAAGAAAGCTTTTTCAAAGACGTTCTTCAAAGGCTACCAAGTGACACTCCCCGATCTCGAAAATTTTCAGAAAATCCCCGGACCACAAATTGCGAAAGTTATGGGGTGGCTACGCACATCAATGGACGCAGCAAAAGATATGGAAGAGAATCTAGTATATCTCGAGCCTTTGCGACATTTGCCTAAACGGCGTGAGTTACTAGGACCGCCCGGTGAACAATCAGCGGATCCAGCCTTGATGCCATGGCTCAGAATGAGAGATGACAAAGCACTGAAAGACCTAATCAATAACCAGTTCAAGAAATTAAGTGCCCAGCTTTACGAGTTTCAAACCCGAGTGTACGCAACGCCGCGTGACGTTTGGGAACAGAAGGACAATTTCGGGGCGATTTGTTGGTCAAAAACCGATCATTCCCACCCACTCTGGCTTGATGGTATTACGGGTGGGATAGGTGATCCTGACGGTTCACACCCGAGCTTTGAAAGTATGGTTTGGGATGACGAGAACCATGCTTATGCAAAGCTAGACGATGAATTGATTAAAAATAAGGGGGTGGCATTACTGGTAGATCTACAAATCAAAGATTTACGTAGTCAGGCGGTATTTGCTGTTCGCGATGTGGGCGTGGGAATTAGCCAGATCGCGCCGTTTTTAGTGCATGCGTGTGGTAATCAGAACAAGACCATCATCATCGAACAGCCAGAGATCCATATCCACCCGAAACTCCAAGCTGAACTTGGAGACGTATTTATCGAAACCGCCCTAGGAGAAAATAAAAACACATTCCTGCTGGAGACCCACAGTGAACACTTAATCCTACGAATTTTGCGGAGGATCAGGGAGACAACCGAAGGTGAAATCAATGAATGGCCTGAAGCTTTACGAAACGCTTGTCCGAATGGTATTCGTCCGCAGGATGTCGCTGTGCTTTATGTCCAACCAGGGCATCAAGGCGCAGAAGTAATTGAGTTGCCGGTTGATGCTAATGGCGAATTTACCTGTGAGTGGCCCGGAGGCTTCTTTGAGGAAAGGTTGAAGGAATTTTTCTAAAACCGCCATGATATTTCACGAGATAGCGGTTGAGCCAGAAACCATTCGATCATTGCGGGATCTGCAGTGTGTTCTCGGGCTTGCTGGCTTTGGGAAAGGGAGGTTGATTTCTGATTTTCCAAACAAAGGACCCAAGGCGGGATCTGCGGATGGTAGTTGGGTCTCACGCGTGATCAATTCAGCAAAGGCTGTGGACATTGGGAAACAGGGGAAGATCCGAGAACTTTTAATCACGGAGAGGAAAAAGATTTTGAAATCCAAACGCCATTTCTTTCATAATCTACCTTGGCTCGAAAATGCCAGACGAGAAAATGATCTTCAACAATTTTCAGCGATGATTATCGATAGTCTTCCAGACCGCGAGATTGAGTGTCAACTTGATGACCTAGGTGACGACCGGAGTCCGGCGTGTTTGAGAGACGATCAACATGTCCGATCAGTTTCCAAGCAACCTAAACAATTCGCAGAACTTTTGCTTCCCCTACTCCGTCGTGCCAGTGCGTTGCGCTTTGTCGATCCTCATTATTTATGGTGGGATGAACATTCACGGCAGATAAGGCTCTCTAGCAAACATGCAAAAGTTGTGACGGCGATTGCCAGTAGATTGGCAACTACCGATATCGGACGCATTCCGAAGACCGTTGAGTTCCACACGTTGCAGGTTCGCAGCGATCCTCAGAGTTGTGTTTCGACTTTTTCCGCTGAGATGGCAGGTTGTCTCCCGAGAGATTGGAAAGCTAAAGTTTTCGTATGGAGTGAGATTGAAGATGGGAAACGGTTTCATGCTCGTTACATCCTTACCGATGCCGGAGGGGTGGGTAGCGATTACGGGCTGGATGAGGGGAGAAACTCTGGTGATATGACTGATATTTATCTTCTTACAGAGACGATGCGTGCACAACGAACGGAAGACTTCTCGATCAACAGCAAGGTTTTCACCTTGGCAACGGAACCACTTGAATTTTCGGGGAAGCGCCCATGAACTTGTGTGACAATCAGATTTTTTGGGTGGCTTCAGCTTCTTTCGTAGTTATAGAATTTGGACTGCTATATCTTACTATTCGGATTCATCCGCTGATCCGTCTTCATCTGCCAGAATTTCCTCTTGCGGCGGTGGCGGAGGGGGGATGAAGGTGGCGAGGGGCTTTACGAGATTCGTGGGGAGTGGGAAGACGCGGTCGTAGATGCCGGGAGCGATTTCGGTGGATTGGGCGTAGGCGTCGCGGATCATTTCTAACTTCGCGTCGAGGTTGTCGATGTAGTGGAGCGCGAAGGCTTCCGGGGTGCGTGGCAGGACGGGCGAACCGAATTCATACTGGCCGTGGTGGCTGCCGATGAGGTGGAGCAGATGCAGGCGGGTCATCTCGGTGGAGGGCTTGAGGCTTTTCCAATCGTCGGTTTCCACGGTGTCGAGCAGGTCGTTCCAGAGCTTATTCACCAGCTCGATGCCGAGTGGGATATGGCCTAACATTTCGCCGTGGATGCTGTGGATCTGGGCGAAGCCGTCCTCGGGGTAAGAGTTTTCCCAGAGTTTCCCACAATCGTGGAAAAGCACGCCGGTGATCATCAGATCGCGATTCAGCTCGGGATAAACCGGGCACAGCGCCACGGCGGAGCGCATCATCTGGGCGACGTGTTCGACGAGGCCACCACGGCGGGCGTGATGGTTCTTCTTCGCAGCGGCGGTGCGGCGGAAGCGATCACCTAACTGACTGAGGAAATGGGCGCATAAACCATGGAGTCGTGGGTCTTGGATGGAGTCGCACAAGCGGCGGATTTCCGCGAAGTCGCGATCTTGCTTCTCGCGTGTTTCAGGATCGCCCGCGAGGAAATCTGCGACGGCTTCCTCGTCGAGATGATGCCAATTGAGATTGTTCGGATTGACGCCGTAAGGACTCTGGGTCCACTCGGCTTCGAGACGGACGACGGTGTTATCTGCTAGGGTTTCGGCGGCCGCATACATCGGAGTATCCGACCAGATTTTCAGGGAAAAATTTCCCGTGGCATCGGCGAATATCAACTCGAAATACGGCTTGCCGCCCTTGGTCGTGCGTGCAGCTCGTGATTGGAGCTGGGCGTGAATGGCGGCATGAATCGGGATTTCCCCGGCTTGTTCCTTGACTGCGGCGATGGTTAGCGGACTCACACGGCTGACCATGGCAGGCTTCACGCTTGCCCGTCGATCATCAATCGCCAGCTCACTCGTGTCTGAGTGCGTCGATGGGGTCGAGACTCGCCGCCCGGCGTGCGGGCATGAAGCCGAAGAGGATGCCGATGGCGGCGGAGAAAACGAAGGCGATGAGGTTAATCTTAGGGTCAAAAAGGAAGGGTGCACCGACCACATCGGCGAGGATCAAGCACAAGCCGTAGGCGAGGGCGATCCCGCTGACTCCGCCGATGCACGACAGCGTGACGGCCTCGACGAGGAACTGCAATAACACCTCCCGCGCCCGCGCGCCGATGGCGAGGCGGATGCCGATTTCCCGAGTCCTCTCCGTGACCGAAACGAGCATGATGTTCATGATGCCGATCCCGCCGACCAGTAAGCTCACACCAGCCACTGCACCTAAC
>JAYUHS010000180.1:0-9346 GCA_043766715.1 Luteolibacter sp. | reverse complement strand
TGGGTCGGTGACAATTTCAGAGGCCTTATCAAGGAGATCGCTTTTCATAGGAGAGCCGGGAAATCGCGAAATCGGCTTTGCTTGCTCGAACGGAATGATGTTCTCAGGAAGCTTGGCCGGTTTATTTTCGCTCAAAACAAAGTGAATTTGGAAGAATCCCCGGAAATAATGCCGGGCCAATGGTCAAACCAGAGAATCAAAGAGCTGACAAGCCTTATCTGATTGTTTTCCTGCGGATTTTTACCACCGGAGAATCACTTGGGCATGAGGTCGATTCCGAACCGCCGGAGGACGACGACGGTGATCCAAAACAGCGCGATGGTGATGGCGCAGTTCGCGGCGAGCGCGGTCCAGAAGCCCCAATGGTTCCGCAGCATCCATGGGAAAATCAGGAACATCGGCAAGGTGGGAAGCACAAACCAAAAGGTGCCCTCGGCGTGGTTGGCAAGGCGCTCGGTGGTCTGGCCGGCGTGGTGCATCCAGAGCAGGGCGACCAGCGAGGTCAGCGGCAGAGCGATGAGCAGCGCAGATAGCCGGTCATTGAAAAGCTGGACCTTGTTGACGACGACGATGATGAGGGCGCTGAGGAGAATTTTCCCAAGATCGAGCGGGGTAAATGACAGGATTTTCTCCCAAGGGATGCGGTTCATGGGGAAGTGGGCTTGCAGTTGGCGGGATTTTACGGCTAGCGTCGGGACATGCAAGCTGTCTATCTTCTGAGTGCGTTTATGGTGTTTCTCTCATCCTGTGCGCCTGCCGCTGCGGTGGACTTGACTGCGGGTCAGAAGTCGGCGATCGGGAAGAAAATTTGGCAAAACGAATGTGCGGGCAGTGTCGCGGGATTGACGACATGGAATGCGGGCGAGGAATTTCCGTCCATCGGCATCGGCCATTTCATCTGGTATCCGGCGGGATTTAAGGGTCGCTTCGAGGAAAGCTGGCCTGAGTTTGCGAAATTTGCGCGTCAGCGGGGTGCGGATTTACCGTCGGTGGCGCTTGAGACGCACAGCCCTTGGCGAACGAAGGGCGAGTTCCAAACGGATTTCAAAGGGCCGCGTCTGACGGCATTGCGGACTTGGCTGGCGGCGCATGTGGCGATGCAGACGGATTTCATCATCGCGCGGTCGCAGGCGGCGTTGCCGAAAATCCTCGCGGCGGCTCCTGGCAGCGAGCGTGCTCGGATCGAGGCGAATTACCGCAAGGTTTCTACCACTTCCCAAGGGACTTACGCCTTGATTGATTATGTCAATTTCAAGGGTGAGGGTGTGCAGGCTTCCGAGAAATATAAGGGTGCAGGCTGGGGCCTGATGCAGGTGCTCGGTGGGATGAAAGAGACGGCCGGTGGAGCTGCTGCGGCGGCGGAATTCGCTGCTTCAGCAAAGCGTATTCTCTCCCGGCGGATTGCGAATTCCCCACCGGAGCGTGGCGAGAAACGCTGGGAACAAGGCTGGCACAGCCGTTGCATGACCTACGCCCGGCCGCTCTGACGGCGGGCTACGGGAAAAAATGCTCAAGCGCCTCAATGGCGCCGTGGCCATACGCGGCTTGGGTGACGAGACCGCCGTGAGTGAGAATCTTGCTTTTCACCGCCGCGACGGCATTGGCGGGGCAGGCGATCCTGCTGGAATGCGCGGGGTCGAGCATTTCTAGGTCGTTGTGACTGTCGCCGATGGCGAAACGCTGCTCCACGGTAAGGGCATAGTGACTGGCGACGTGGCTGAGGCTGGTGCCTTTTTGGAAATCCCGGTGGCCGAAACGCAGGTAGATCGAGTTCCGCTGCCATGAGAGCTGCGGCTCGGTGGCGGCGATGGGGTGGATGTGGGCGACGATCCATTCCATTTCCTCCTCGGTTTTTGAAATGATGCCGGCGGGTTCGCCATCGAGCTCGATCCACTGGGCACCCGCGTGTTGCTCGACCTCGTGGCGGAGCTGGGCGAGGAGTTTTTTCGAATGCTTGAAGAGCTGGTGGATTTCCTTTTCGCAGCGTTGATTCCAGTGAGTTTCTGGCAGCCAACGACCGAAGGCATTGGGGAAATAGACCTCGCGTTCGCGGGCGACGACCCAGTCGGGGAGAAATGGGAAGCGACTCTCGACGAAGCCCTCGACCAGCTGCGGCATCGAGCGGCCGGTGTTGATGCCCCAGACGATTCCCTGTTCCTCGCGGAGCTTGCGGATGAGTTGGAAAAAAGCGGGTGGGACGGGCGGGACTTCGGAGTGGTGATGCAGCGTGCCGTCGAAATCGAAAGAAAGGATGGCGGTGGCAGTCGGCGGAGCGGGTAGTGAAGTCATCGGGGCGTGATAGGACCTGCTTTTTTCAAAACCTCGCGGCACCAAGCCAGAGCCATCAGCGAGTAGCCGGTGCCGTAGGACTGGTGGTAATCGTAGAGCGGGTAGTCCCACCATGAGCCGTCTTTTTCTTGGCGTTCGAGGAGGATGGCGGCGAGGCGTTGGGCGTAAGCGGCGTGTTTCTCCGGCGGTAGCAGGCGGACGGACTCGGTGAAATAATAGATGCCGTAGTAGTAGAAATAGCCGGCGATGCGGAAGGCTCCTTCGTGGGGGACGGGGCGTTTGCGAACATTGCTGAGGAATCCCTCACGGGCGAGAAATCGGTCGGACCAAGTCGTCAGGACTTCGTCGGTGACAGCCTTCTCGCCGAAGGTGCGGAGGGCTGCGTTACAGGATTGGGAGCGGGCAAGTGAGCCGGCCGGGCGGTTGATGTCGGTGCGAGGACGCATCCGAAGGCTGAAGGAATAGGCGTAGGAAAAATCCGGTTCGCGCTGGGCGTTGATCCCGGCGATGGCGTGGGTGATGAGTTTTTCGTCGAGTTTTAGCCCCATTAGGGTGCGGGCTTGATCCATGGCGAGCAGCAGGGTGGCGGTGGTGAACGAAGTGGGAAGGCCCGAGGGTTTTTGAGTGGCGACCTCGTCGAAAACATCGAGGTAGCCCCAGCCGCCGTTGAGGTCTTCGTAGCGGTTGGCGAGATCGACTTGTTGCTGGCCGAGGCGTACCCACTCGGCTTTTTTCGCGGGGTCGGTTTCTCGTTGGTGGAGCCGTGAAATCGCGCGGAGTCCATAAGCGTGGCCCCAGACATTGTAGGTGGTGGTGAGGTCGGCGCGGCGGAGTTTCGGTAGCTCGGCAGCGGTCCATGCAGCGGCACGGGTGATGGCGGCGGCGGCCTCGGGGCGGGGGTCTGCGGCATCGATCAGGCCGGAGAGGGCGAGGCCAGAAGCCCCGGCGCGGAAGGCGTGGTGGGCACCGGGGAGGGGCGCGTAGATGTTGAGGTTTTTGGTATTTGCGGCACTGCCCCACGAGCCGTTGGAGTTCTGGTGGGTGAGAAGAAAATCTACCCCGCGCTTAATGGAGGCGTCGAGGGAGGCCGGGGTGACCTCTTCAATTGCCGAGGCAAAATGGCTCGACGTGATCAATAAGATGAAGAGCAGGACAGAGACGGCGGGATGACGTGGCATAGGCTTTCTCTGTTCGAATGTGTGTGATTTATTTCCCCGGAACCAAGATGACTTGGCCGACTTCGAGACCGGCGAGAATTTCCGTTTCCCCATGGGAAATCCGACCTCGTTTCACCGGGCGGTGCTCGGTTTTCCCATCGGCAAGTTTGACTTCCACGGTCCAACCCGAGGGTTCAAAACTGATGGCTTGGGTTGGCACGGAAATGGCGCTGGGTTGTTGGTAGGAAATCAGCCGGATTTGAGCGGTGGCACCTGCGGCCGGGGTGAGGTCTGCGGGCCAAGTGACTGATAAATCCGCGCGGTAGGTGCCGTCCGGACCGGGAGCGGCAGCGAGCTTGAGAAGGGTGACGGGGATTTCCAAATCTTCGCGGCCCGGGAGGGTGGCGATGCCGGTGAGGTCAGGCTTGAGGGCACGGGCGCTGGCATCGTCGAGAAAGGAAACGAGGTCGAGCTTGGCGCCGGTGGGTACGAAGGTGGCGAAGGCGCGGTGGACGGGTGGCTGGCCGTGGAGAATGAGGTTTTTCGCAACTTCTCCCGGGGTCCAACGACCGTTTTCGATGGGACCGTGGTAGAAGTAACCCTCGGCGGGGGCTTTGAACTCGAACAAGTTGCGATCTGCTTCGAGTTCCGCGAGATCCTGTTTTGCGCGGAGGTGGGCGGTTCTGAGGGATTCCAGCGCGAGTTTGTTGAGTTCGATGGAGCGAGGAATCTCAACTTCCGCCACTTTGAGGGCAGTGGCGGAGTCGCGTTCGCTGTCGGCAAGGGTTTGTGCCTCGCGCGGAAGGGTGACTTCGAGCGTGCGCTTGTGGTCGAGGATTTCCATGTGGAGGACGAACTCGGCAGCGGCAACAGCATCCTGCTGGCGGACGAGGATGATTTCCTCGGTGTTTTCTGTGACGTCGTCCGCCTCATACATCTTGGTGAGCTGCTTGAGTTCTTCGCGCTGGTTCGCAAGCATCTGCTCGCTGCGTTTCATGTCTTGACCGGCGCGATCCTCCGTGGTCTTGCGGCGAGTCTGGGTGAAATAGGTGTTTTCCTCTTTCGCAATTGCGGCGGTGCGGCGGATCGACTCGAGCTTCTGAGGCGCGGTTTCTTGGAGCGACCCAGAGTCGAGTTCGGCCTGGGCTAGGGTAAGTGCTTGAGTCGCGAGTGCACCGCGTGCATCCGCGAGCTTTTGGTCGATTTTCTCAGCGTCGAATCGGACGAGGATATCGCCCTTCGCGACTCGAGTGCCGTGCGCGGTGATCTGGGTGATTTCAAATGCCGTCCAAGCCTTGGGGTCGAGCTTGAGTAGCAGACCACCGTCGTCTGGCAGGGCGGTGGCGCTGAAGGAGTTCTCAATGGAAAACGGGCGCTGGACGATGGTGATTTCACCGGCGTGGGAGGCAGCTGCGATCAAAGCGGGAATGAGGTGCAAGGGAGTGAAGCGGGCCATGGGTGGTTTGTATAAAACACGTGGACTGCGAAAGATCAATCCGCAGCTTTGCCTTTACGAGCGAGCCAGATCGGTAGAAATCGCGGTCTTTTCGCGTTGGGCGAGGAAGGGACGGTGAACTCTGCGACCTCGAAGCCGGAGCCTTGGAGGCGGCGGGTGAGATTCGCGACATGGCGCGACCCGGCGATGGCGAGCAGTCCACCCGCTTGCAGGGCTTCAAAAGCGGCGGAAACCCAGCGTTTTTCATCGATCCATGTCCGGTTACGCGGGCCGGTCGGTGAGGCATCCAGATGGACGAGGATGGCGTGGAGCAGTCCGGCGTGGCGGATGAGTGCTTGCGGGCCGCAGTCATTTTCCAGGGAAATACGCGGCTCAGTGAGGAGTGGGCTGTCTGAAATGTGGGTGCGGTGCCACTCGGTGATGTCGGCGGATGGCTCGGCGACGATGAAATTCGCGCGTTTTTGCGGTAGTTCCTTCGCCACCGCGGCGATCGTGTGCCCCAGCCCAAGTCCTGAGAACCAGATCTGTGGCTGGCGGGCGGGGCGGAACGGTGCGCAGGCGAGCCGGGCCAGCTCCTCCTCCGCCGCGCGGGTGGCAGGACCGCAAATCTGCTGACCATGGACCAATAGGGATTTCCGTCCGTCGTGCTCTTGTAGTGTGAGGATATTTCCGTCTGGAAGCTGAGTTTCTGCGAGGTTGATTCTTGGTTTCATGGCGCTTGAGGCTTGCGTTGTCTGGCCCGGCTTAGTAGATCGATTGCACTATGTCCACAGAACCCGTTCCTATTCCCCCGATGTCCAGTCAAATTCCCGGTGCAGAAAAGAAGCTTGTCGCTGGATTGCTCGGTATTCTACTCGGCGGGCTAGGCGTCCATAAATTTTATCTCGGATACACCAAGGAAGGGCTGATCATGCTGCTGGTCACCCTGTGCACTTGCGGTTTTGGCGGGATCGTGATGGGGCCCATCGGCCTGATCGAAGGGATCCTATACCTGACGAAGAGCGACGATGAATTCGTCGCCACCTACATCACTCAGAAAAAGGCTTGGTTCTGAAATTCAGCCAGGTCTTACGCAGTTTCTAAAAAAGAAACCCCGACCAGATGGCCGGGGTTTTTTGGTTTTTTCAGGAAAAAGATAGGTAGTTGAAATCACTCCGTGGATCACAGGCCGCCCTTGAGGACAGAAGAAGGCTTGAAACCAACCGACTTCGAGGCGGAAATTTTCATTGGCTCGCCAGTCTTCGGATTACGGCCTTGGCGTGCGGCGCGTTCTTTAACCTCGAATGTTCCAAATCCGATGATTTGGACCTTTTTGTTCTCCTTCACACCCTTGGCGATGGAGGAGAGAACGGCTTCGAGGGCGTCGTCAGCAGCGCGCTTGGTAGCATCGTTTCCGAGGGCGATTTGGATGGCTTCAATCAATTCAGCTTTGTTCATGGCAGCGACGTTTCTGAGAATACCACCGGAAGTTGGCAAGAGAAAATCTGTTCAAAATCCAAGGTTGTTTCCCGGTAATGTCTTGACTTACCGGGCTTTCCGACCGGCGCCTTCGAGTCAGTGGGGACGGTAAGAAATCAAACTTCACAGCAAGCAGTCAACTGGGTCAGAAAACTGAGTCTGCATGGGAGAAAACGAGTTTTGGAGTGCTTGTGAAATTTTTCACAAATAGGTCTTGCGAAGGTTAGTGACGATCCTCTAAAGACCGTTTGCCTGCGAATAGCAGCGTTCAAACATGCGTTTACTACTTCCATCAGCACTCATCTGGCTCACCGCAAACGCCTCCGTGTTCGCGGAAGGTGAAGCTCATGAGGCACTACCGCTGAATGCTCAAAGGCTCCATGACTGGCTTCCAATCAGTAATTCCATGATCATGGTCTGGGCTGCTGTGGGCCTCATTGTCTTGTTCTGCCAGCTTGGAACGCGGAATCTGACAATGATTCCATCGGGATTTCAAAATTTAACGGAGTGGATCGTCGAGTCTCTTTATGATTTCCTCGAAGGTTTGATGGGGACTCATTTGGTGAAAAAGACCTTTTGGTTCTTCGGGTCAATTTTCTTCTTCATCTTGGTAACCAACTGGATGGGCCTCATTCCGGGAGTTGGCACTCTCGGTTGGCACACCACCGATGTTCACGGTCATCACGGCTTCATCGCCCTCCTCCGCGGTGCAAATGCTGACTTGAATATGACTTCTGCCATGGCCGTCGCTTTCGCGGTGCTCTGGTTTTACTGGGCTCTTACGGAAAATGGCGTGAAGGGCTTCCTAGTCCATATTTTCGCGCCCAAGGGCAAATTTGGTGGGGCGATGCTCGCCATGATGATTCCGGTTTTCTTGTTCGTGGGGGTCTTGGAGGTCATTTCCATTATGATCCGACCGGTGGCTCTGAGTTTCCGATTGTATGGAAATATTTATGGCGGGGAGCAAACACTCGAGGCACTGATGGCGCTGATCCCGCACAGCTTGCAAAACTACGTTTCGTTCCTTCCCGCGCTACCGTTCTACTTCATGGAGATCTTGGTAGGGTTCGTCCAAGCGCTCGTTTTTACTCTTCTTTGTGCGATTTTCCTCAAGCTGATCTGCGATCACGGCGACGAACACGAGGCACATCACTGAATAATTTCCAAAATCTGACCATGGTATCACTGTGGGGATTTTAAGAAACAAACAACACACCACTAATATCATGACACT
Source organism: Luteolibacter sp. (assembly GCA_043766715.1). Taxonomy (GTDB): domain Bacteria; phylum Verrucomicrobiota; class Verrucomicrobiia; order Verrucomicrobiales; family Akkermansiaceae; genus Luteolibacter. Next base: position 1,752 of record JAYUHS010000180.1, on the reverse strand, counting down.
TCCATTCTTCCACGTCGCTCTCGCAGCGATCGGCGCAGCACTCGGCATCGGCATCCTCGGCTCCAAGGCCGCAGAAGCCACTGGCCGTAACCCAGGCGCAGCCACCCCGATCCTTGTTCTCTCGATCATTCTTGCAGCACTTATCGAGGGTGTCTTCATCCTCTCCGCCTTCGCTGTTAAGTAAATATCTCTCTCGTGTGGGGCCTCAGTCGAGGTTCCGCACGGGTTTTTCATGTTTCACGCATTAGGACTTTTCCATTCTTTCTCATGACTTTCATTCTTCCATTACTTGCAGAAACGGGCCACGCAGTCGCGGAAGCCGGGACTCTTGAAACGATCCAAAAAACGTTTGGATGGAATGCGCCGTTTTTCTTCGCTCAGTTGATTAACTTCATCATCGTCATTTTAGTCCTGAAAAAATTCGCCTTTGGACCGATCCAAAAAATTCTAGAAGAGCGCCGTGCACGCATCATTTCTGGCGAAGAAAAATTGAAGCTCATTGAGCGTCAGCTGACTGACTCGGTGCAAACCACCGCAAATGCCATCGCCAAGGCAAACGACGAAGCCGTCCGGATGGTGAAAGAGGCCCAAGTGGGTGCCGCCACTTTCTCCGAACAGAAAGCCCAAGAAGCGGTCGCCAGCGCCCAAAGCATTCTTGCCAAGGCAGAAGCCGCCGCCAAGGCCGACCGGGATCGCTTGGTCGCTGAGCTGAAAAGTGAATTTGGTCGCATGGTCGCCATGACCACTTCCCAAGTCACCGGTAAAATCCTTACTCCAGACGACCAAAAGCGCATCAACGAAGACGCGCTCACCAAGGTGGAAGCCTGAGACGTTTCCATCCTCTCTGACCCATGAAGATTTCGAAATCCGCTGCTGCCGCTGCCCGTCGCCTATTCGGCCTTTGCCAATCTGGCGAGCGCTTGGACGAGGCGAAGCTCAGCCAAGTGATCACGCGGTTGGTGGATTCCAAGGTGCGTGACTACCGCTCCATTCTTGCTGCACTTCACCGCCTGACCCGGATCGAGCTGGATCGTCGCAAGGTGATGATCGAGAGCGCTGTGGAAATGGACGAGCCAACTCGCCAGCGGGTGCTCGCCGGTCTCACCGAGAAATACGGTACCGACCTTGAAGTCAGTTACTCAATCGCTCCAGCCCTACTCGGCGGACTTCGGATCCGTGTCGGTGATGATGTTTTCGACGGATCCGTCCAAGGCCGTATCGACCGCTTCGCCAGCGCGTTCTAATATTTTTTCAATAAATTTTTCAAATCTGACTACTGAAACCTTGCCATGAGCAGCATCCTCCAAGAACTCGAACAACAGATCGCCGGCATCGCGTCGTCCGTCCAAAAAACAAACGTCGGCACCGTCCGCAATGTCGGTGACGGCGTGGCCAAAGTCGAAGGTCTCTCCGACGTGATGCTCAATGAGATGATCGAGTTCGGTGGCGGCGTCACTGGCATGGCTCTCAACCTTGAAGAAAGCGAAGTCGGCGTCGTGCTTCTCGGCGACTATGCGGCCGTCAAAGAAGGCTCCGAGTGCCGGACCACCGGTAAACTCCTTTCCGTGCCCGTCGGCGAAGCCGTCCTCGGTCGGGTCGTCAATGCCTTGGGTGCGCCCATCGATGGCAAAGGCGAAATCGCTGCAGCTGCATTCTACCCTATGGAGAAAATCGCTCCAGGCATCATCAAGCGGAAATCCGTGAGCGTCCCGGTGCAGACCGGCATCATGTCGATCGATGCGATGATCCCAG
>JAYUHS010000179.1:0-3545 GCA_043766715.1 Luteolibacter sp. | reverse complement strand
AACGCCGCGTCGAACGCCGCCGCGTTGGGAGTGAAATCCAGTTGGCGCACGAAGGCGCAGCTCTCCTTCGCGCCGTGGACGCGGTCCATGCGGCCGTCCTCCCATTCCACCGAGAGCGGCCCGCGATAGCCCACGTCGTTCAACGCGACGATGATCTCCTCGAAGTTGATGTCGCCGTGGCCGAGCGAGCGGAAATCCCAGAAGCGCCGCGCGTCGGTGAAATCCGTGTGGCCGCCGAACACGCCCACGCTGCCGTCGCCGTGGCCCCACCAAACGTCTTTCATGTGCGCGTGGAAAATGCGGTCGGGAAATTCGCGGATGAACTTCACATAGTTCACGCCCTGATAGCCGAGGTGCGACGGGTCGTAGTTGAAGCCGAAGCGCGGATGCTGGTTCACCGCGGCGAGCGCTCGCTGGGCCGAGGCGATGTCGAAGGCGATCTCCGTGGGATGCACTTCGAGCGCGAAATTCACATTCACTTTTTCATAAGCATCGAGGATCGGTAGCCAGCGCTTGGCGAAGTCCTTGAAGCCTTTTTCATAATACTCCTGCGAGGTCGGCGGGAAGGCATAGATCGAGTGCCAGATCGAGGAGCCAGTGAAGCCATTCACCACTGCTGGGAACTCATCCTTGCCATCGCGGCCCGGCTTCGCATCGAAAAACGCGCGCGCCGCCTTGGCCGTGGTGATCATCTTCGCCGCAGCCCGCTGGCGGACTCCTTCCGGATCACCGTCGCCCCAGACATCCGGCGGCAGGATCGACTGATGGCGCTCGTCGATGAGATCGCAAACCGCTTGGCCGACGAGGTGGCTGGAAATCGCGTAACAAGTGAGGCCGTGCTTGGAGAGCAGCTCCCATTTTTCCTTCACATACGAAGGGTTAGAGACGGCGGCATCCACATCGAAATGGTCGCCCCAACACGCGAGTTCGAGGCCCTCATAGCCCATTTCATAGGCAAGCGGCGCAAGTTCGGCGAGCGGAAGATCGGCCCACTGGCCGGTGAAGAGAGTGACGGGACGTGACATGGTGGTAAGATTAAAGTTCGGATCGAGGGCCAGAAGATGGATGAATCCTCGCCGGGGAATAAAGGAAAAACGATGGTGAGCGACCTCACTGCGGTGGTTGATGCGTCTCGCAGCGACGAATCCAAGCCATGCCCCTTCGCCGCAGGACATCAAAATCAAGTTCACAGCCCCCTACCGAGAAATTTCCTCCCGCCAGAGCCTTTGAAGAGTGGCGGTAAGCGGGCCGTGAGTCAGCTCCCTGTCCTCGAAACCCGACACCGGGATAGGACCGCGGGTGGAGGAGGTGAGGAAAATTTCATCCGCTGCACCCAGATCCGCCAGAGTCAGGCGACGTTGTTCGCAAGGAATCCCGTGAACCGAGGCGATTTCGCAAACGACCTCACGACCGATGCCAGGCAAGCAGCCGGAATCGAGCGACGGCGTGTGGATGACCCCATTTTTGGCGAGAAATAAATTCGCCGTGGCCGCTTCGCAGAGATCGCCAGCGGTGTTGAGGACGATGGTTTCCTGAAATCCCCGCTGCCGCGCGTGGTCGAGGGCGATGAGATTTTCCGCGTAGCAGCCGGTTTTCAGCCCCGCCAGCGGCGAGCGTTCGTTGCGCGGCCATGGCGACAAACACAGCGTCACGGAGTCTGGAACCTCGGCAGCGGGAAAGGCGGATAGCCAGACCAAGCGGTCCGCGCCGGGACTGAGATCGTCAAGTGGCCCACTGCCGCCCGTGACGACCAGCCGGAGACGGACCCGGCCAGTGGCGAGGTCATTTCGAGCGACCAGCTCGGTGACAACAGCGGAGAAATCCGGGAAATCAAAAGTCCAGCCCAGTCTTTCGCTACTCTGTCGGAGCCGCGCTAGGTGGCGGTCGGCAAAGATCGGCATCCCATCAATGGCGAGCAGAGTTTCGAACAAACCAAGGCCATGGCAGCCCCCCCGATCTCGGGCCGTTCCGGGGTAGTGATCGGCGGGAAGCCAGCGGCCGTTGCACCAGATTTCAGACATTGCCGGGAGTTTGGTCACAGCGGAGGAGTTGTAAATCCTAGGAATGAGCCGGGCGAAATCAATTTTGCAGTCCCGTTCAAAGCACCGTCTGCCCCACTTTGCGGATCGCCGCCGGATAGAGCCGGTGCTCTGCGAGTTGGATCCGTGCGTGCAGAGTTTCCGCCGTGTCATCGGATCGAATGGCCACGCTTTCTTGCAAGATGATCGGCCCAGTGTCCATGCCCTCATCGACGAAATGCACCGTGCATCCCGCCTCTTTCTCCCCGGCGTCCAGTGCTTGTTTCCAAGACTCCAGACCCGGGTAGGCGGGCAAAAGCGATGGATGAATGTTGAGAATCCTGCTAGGAAATGCTTCCAACAACGGCCGCTTCACCAGCCGCAGGAATCCCGCCAGACACACCAGCTCGACCCCCGCCGCCTTTAAGCGCAGTGCCGTTTCCGCCTGCACTTCATCGGGAAACCAAGTCTTAAATCCCTGACAATCGATCACCCCCGTCGCGATCCCATTTCTCTCTGCCCGTTTCAAAATAAACGCATCCGGATTGTCAGACAGCACCAGCGCGATCCGCGCAGCAAGACTCCCGTCCTCGATCGCATCAAGGATCGCCTGCATGTTTGATCCGGATCCAGACCCGAGAATTCCCAGCACCATGGCCTTGGTCTATTCACCAGAAATTTCCTGCCAAGTGCCAAGTTGTAGATTTCAAACCGCGAATCGAAGCGAAGGAAAGACTTGTGCTTAGGTTTTCAAGCACCATTGACCATCATCCATCTCCGCGCCCCCTCTCCGCGCCCTCTGCGCCTCCGCGTTTGATTGAAATTTCATCAAGCACCTAGCACTTTCATCCATCTTCGCGTCCCTCTCCGACCTTCGCGCCTTTGCGGTGAAGATCCATTCGCCCCAGATTTCTCGCGACATTTCCCCTGACTTGGCGCTTGGAAATTTTCCTGCGACCACTATCCCTTTCCCATGCACGACGCCCGCATCGACGCCCTCGCCCGCCAACTGGTCCGCTATTCCACCGCCTTGAAAAAAGGCGAAAAAGTCCTCATCGATCTTCACGATGTCCCCGACTCCATCGGCCTCGCCCTCATCCGCGAAGTCCGGGCCAAGGGCGGCCTGCCCTTCATCCGCACCCACCACAGCCGCCTCAGCCGCGAGATGGTGAAAGGCGCAGAAGACAGCCAATACGAGATCCTCGCCAAGCACTTGCTCACGGAAATGAAGGACATGGATGCCTACATCGCCATCCGCGGCGGTAACAACATCGCCGAGAATTCCGACGTCCCCACCGAGCAGATGCAGCTCGCCATGAAGCACATGCGCCCGGTCATGGACCACCGCGTCAAGAAGACCAAGTGGTGCGTCTTGCGCTGGCCCAGCTCCTCCATGGCCCAACAAGCCGGCATGAGCACCGAGGCTTTTGAAAATTTCTACTTCGACGTCTGCCTGCTCGACTACAAGGCACTCGTCCCCGCGATGAATGCGCTGAAGAAGCTGATGGATAAGACCGAGGACGTCCA
>JAYUHS010000178.1:0-9422 GCA_043766715.1 Luteolibacter sp. | reverse complement strand
GGAAAGCAACCCGCAGCGCCGGCTTAGGTCCACTTTGATCGACCGTGATCTGCGGTAGGCCCGCACTGCCACCCGCCGCCAGCACCCTCACATCCGCCCCAGCGGCATTCATGTTGAAGGCGTATTTCAGCAAGTTCGGTACGCCGTCGTTGAAGGGCGTGGCGGTGGGTGCTGCGTTAGGTCCGGTCAGGCCAGCGGAAGATGCCCAGTTCAGGAGCAGTGCGCTGCTGCTCGCGACGGTAAAGCTTTGCGTCGCTGGGGAGGCAGCGGCATAGCTGGCATTTCCTGCTTGGCTGGCGCGGATGGTCACCGTTCCAGTCGCTCCAGTCAGAGTTACCGTGTTTCCGCTGAGTGTCGCTGGGCCAGAAATGAGCGAGAAACTCACAGGCAGACCCGACGATGCCGTGGCAGAAAGCTGGAATGCAGAACTCGTCACGGCGCGATCTGCTGGAGCGCTGAAGCTGATCGTCTGCGGTGGGAGCGCCACGCCAGAGCCGATGATCAGAGAAATGGTGAGCGGAGGGAATCCGTTCACCGTATCGGTGAGCGTCAGAGTAGTCGTCCCATCATTACCGTTCGGGATAATCCTCACACTTTCTTGATTCGTGCCAATCGGCACCAAGGTAGCTAGAGCGGAATTGCCAATGCTCCATGAGTAGGCGGGTGCTCCGGTGAAGCCCAATAGCGTGAATCCACGGGCAATATGCTCTGCATCTTTCGCGATTGTTATGCTACTGACGCCTGCAGTGCGATTCACCTGCCGATCAATCAGCAGGCCACCCTCGATATCGGTAAAGCCATTACTATTAAAGGTGGTGGAAAGCGTACCGGTAGAACCAGTATTGATATTATTTTTCAAGTTAATAGTAAGCGTTCGGGAGAAATTTCCCCGCTTAGGCGAGACATAATTCAGCCAGTAATAACTATTAGCAGAATCTCGGATACTGCTCTGAATTTCTGCAAACGCACCAGCCACCGCACTGACATCCGCAGCGGGCTGGTAGCCTGCATTTCCAAGGCTAGTCAGCGCGGCAGGATCGAGGCTGGCTCCTAGTCCTACCGTGAAGATTTGTTTCTTATCCATATCTCGCTTGGTGAGCACTTCTGCCAGTGTCGCCTCACCAGTGGTGTCCTCGCCGTCCGTTAGAATTACTAGGAATCCCGTCTTGATGCCTTGCTGAGTGAAGGACTCTTTCCACAGTGGTAGATTGAGCATGGCCAAGGCGCTGCCGTAGAGATTCGTGCTGGGGGAGCCGAGAGTGATGCCATCAATCGCTGTCTTTAGCGCTGCTTGATTCGCTGGGCTCTTGCTGGTGAAGTCCTTCACCAGCGTGTAGCTGCCAGAAAAGCGATAAACTGCGATTTCCTGTTGCTCGAACATGCTGTCCACCAGCGTTTTCGCCGCGTTTTTAATCGTCGCGAGATTCGCGCCCACACTGAAGCTGGTGTCTAGCAGCAACACCGTGCGGACCTTCGAGGGCACCTCGCCGATCTTGGCAACCTGCAGGAACGACTCCGACACAGAAATCAGGCTGCCATTTTCCCGGAGTTGAAAAATATCGTTAGTCTGATCAAACAACGCCCTTGGGATATTGATCCCGCGCCCGGCGCTGGAGTTGTCTTTCAACTGGAAAATCACATTCACATAGCTGGGATTCTCGGTGAAAGTCCCCTTATGCTCAAATTTCGCCCAAGGTGTGCCATCCACCAGGTCTAGCACGAAGACTTGTTCATAGAATTGCCCAGCCAGATCCGTCACCCGGATGCGGATCGCTGCGGTCCGCTGAGTGTCGTAGTTCAATGCCGTCGAGGCCTTCCGCAGGCTGTTCCCAGATAGGCTAAATTTCGCATTGTCCGTCGAGCCCGTGCCAGTGACGAGCGAGTAGCTGATGACATCTCCTACATCAGGATCGGTCGCCGAAAGCGTGCCGATCTCTGTATTCAGCGCTGCATTGTCGTAGAACCAATTCTTGGAAAGCGCGATAGAGGACGGAGCGGCGGTGTTTGCGGAAACTGTGAAGCTTACCGTGACATCGGGTGCTGGCAGATAATTGGTATTCCCAGCTTGGCTGGCTCTGACGGAGATCGTACCAGCACCGCTGATCGTGAGCAACGTGCCGTTCACCGTCGCTGGACCGCCTGCCACGGAATACACAATCGGCAATCCCGTGGACACCGTAGCGGAAAGAGTCACATTTCCCGCGCCAAACAGACGATTCGCAATAACTGGGAAAGTGATGCTTTGGCTAGCCTTGGCCACAGTGAAGGATTGCTCCACGGGGGCCGCTGCTGAATAGGTGGCATTTCCAACTTGAGTGGCACGCACGGTAACAGTTCCAGCGGCGCTCAAAGTGACAGTGTTCCCAGAAATCGTGGCTGGTCCGCTAAGAATGGTGAGAGTGGAAGGTAGGCTACTACTCGCACTGGCACCTACGGAAAATGCAGTATCCCCGAAAGTTTTGCCAGCTAGGGGGGGAAAGGTGATTGTCTGAGCAGTTTTTGCGACGGTGAAGGACTGATCCACTGGTGGCGCTGCTGCATAGCTGCTATCACCAGCTTGGGTGGCCCGTACCACCACCGTGCCGGGACTAGATAGAGTTATCGTATTCTCAGAGATCGTCGCTGGCCCGCTAACAATGAAAAAGCTAACGGGCAGGCCGCTATTCGCACTGGCGCTTACGGAAAACGGTGCATCTCTGTAAGTCTTTCCAGCCAACGGATTGAAGGTGATGAGCTGAGGTGACTTCACCGTGAAACTTTGCTCAATGTTTGGGGCGGCCTCGTAGTTGAGGCTCCCGGTTTGGCTAGCACGCACCACCACCGTGCCGGTGCCGATGAGAGTGATCGTATTTCCAGAAATCGTCGCTGGTCCGCTAACGATAGAAAACGTCACCGGCAAACCGCTATTCGCCGTGGCTCCCACGGAGAAGGGGACATCTCCATAGGTTTTACCAGCTAGGGCAGCAAAGCTGATCGTTTGTGTCCTTTTCACGACCACAATGGATTGATCTACATCCGCGGCAGGTGTGTAGGTCGAGCTTCCTGCTTGAGAGGCACGAACTACCACGGTTCCAGCACCTGTGAGCGTGATTATATTCCCGGAAATAGTCGCAGACCCGCTAACGATGGAAAAATTGATTGGCAACCCGCTGCTTGCACTGGCGCTTATAGAAAATGGTGCATCTCCGTAGATTCTGCCAGCTAGGGCGGAAAAGCTGATCGCATTAGGCATTTTAGCGACGGTGAAAAATTGATCCACTTGAGGAGCTGCCTCGTAGTTCATATTGCCAGCTTGGGCGGCACGCACCACTACGATCCCAGTGCCTGTGAGTGTGATCGTATTTCCAGAAATCGTTGCCTGTCCACTGACGATGGAAAAGGTGACAGGCAGTCCGCCGCTCGCGTTTGCGCTTACGGAAAACGGAGCATCGCCGAATGTCTTTGACTCTACTACTGGAAAAGCGATAGTCTGAGCGCCTTTTGAGATAGTGAAAGATTGGTCAACATCTGCAGCGGGTGCATAAATCAGATTTCCTGCTTGAGAGGCACGAAGCACCACCGTTCCAGAACCCATTAGTGAAATTATACCACCAGAAATGGTTGCTGGTCCGCTAACGATGGAGAAAGTGACGGGCAACCCGCTGCTTGCACTGCCATTCATAGAAAAAGGCACGTCTCCAAACGTTTTTGTGTTAATCAATTGAACAAAGTTAATGACCTGAGCCAATGCTGGGACACCTCTACGAACTTTGTTGTTATTGTGATCTGCGACGTAAACATTGCCACTGATATCTACCGCCACATCGCCCGGTTTATTAAACTTCGCGACTGCGCCAACACCATCGATATTACCAATGCTAGATCCAGCGAGAGTTGTAACTACACGCGCTGGAGTAATTTTACGAATCTTATGGTTGTTTAAATCGGCAACGTAAATATTTCCATAACTGTCCACTGTTGCGCCCCATGGACTATCAAAGGTAGCAACAGAGCCAGTCCCGTCGGCACTGCCAGGCTCCCCGGTGCCTGCGAACGTCGAGACCACGCCAGCAGAAGTAATTTTACGGATTTTGTGATTGGCAGAATCTGCTACGTATACGTTACCGCTTGTATCAACAGCCACTCCAGTCGGATAAGAGAAGCTCGCGGCTGATCCGATTCCTTCCGCACTGCCAGGAAAACCAGAGCCCGCAAGTGTGCTAACCACGCCAGCAGAAGTAATCTTTCGGATTTTGTGATTGGAAAAGTCGGCCACGTAAACATTACCGCTAGTGTCCACTGCCACATCCAGAGGGTTGTGAAAGCTGGCGATTGTTCCTGCGCCGTCATCGCTATTGGTAGAACCTGATCCTGCAAAAGTAGTGACTACACCTGTTTGTGTAATTTTTCGAATCTTATTATTGGCAGAATCTGCTACGTAAACATTCCCGCTTGTGTCTAATGCCACGCCAGTCGGATGCCAAAATCTAGAACCTGAGCCAGTCCCGTTGATATTACCCCGAGTCTCGGAACCAGCAAGGGTCGTAACCACGCCTGTAGGTGTAATCTTACGAATCTTGTTGTTGTTGGTATCCGCCACGTAAACATTACCGCTGCTATCTACTGCTAAGCCGGTTGGACCGTTAAAACTCGTGGCAGAACCCGTGCCGTCTGCACCACCCAGACTTCCTGAGCCTGCAAAAGTGGTAAAGGCATAAGGCGTAGCGTAGTTACTTTGACCGTTTGCGATAGAATATGAGACCAGGATCAGAAGCAGTAAAAGAAAACCCAAGCAAGCTTGGCTGAGCGCTGTAAGACTAGTGCGTAGTGGCTTATGGGGATGTGGGGCGTGGGAGAAGCAGTTTGGGTGGTTCATGGCGAGAATGGATCAAAAAAGCGGAAGCTTACGAAGGAGCAGCCAATGACAATAAGGCTAGCACCGCCCCAAGAGAAGGGGCGGTGTTGAGAATTACAGAAGGTCAATCCACCAATATGATTTGATCTTGCGCGATGGGAGGTGCCTCGTTTGGATTCAGATATGAATTCGCAATTTGCTTCGCATTGCGAGGTCCTAAGCGGTCTTCCACATAATCCACGATGTAGAGCTTACCGCTGTTATCACGCTGCCACGCGGGGATACTCATCTCGTAGGCGAAGACGGTGCTATCTGAGAATTTGTAGGTGGACTCGTTGGTCGTTTTTACTTGGATGCCCACGTTGCCAGAGGAAACTCCGACAACCTCAAGACCAACGCTTGCTCCGGAACTCAAAGAGCTAACGATCGTATCTTGATAATTCACCGTCGTGGCAACGGCTGTAATGATTCGTGGTTCATTCTGCCCACTAAGCATTTTCACAAGATTGGCATTTTCTGGTTTCTGTAGTTCTCGCAAGAGATCACTTTTTTGGTTTACGGCTACGATGATGAAAGTTCCACTACATTTTGTCTTACTATCACTGGTGATGTCGCCGGTCGCGTAAGGAGTTCCCTTCACAGCGAGCACGCCACTCAAGCCTTTGACTTGATCGACCTGCATGGAGATTGTGACCTTGCCTGCCAATTCACTTTTTGGTTTTAGCTGCGTATGATTCACGAAGTGGTTTACTCCCGCACGATCACGAGTGCCACACATCAGTAGTTGTGACTTGAAGGCACCCTTAGTGCGCATTTTTGTCCCTTGGACCTTGAGAGTAGTTTCATCGACGCTGTTTTGTGCGCAACTGGTGAGGAATAGCACGAGGCATGTGCTAGCAGCTAATGTTTCAGTGTATTTCATGGTATTTATTATTTTTGTATGGGTGTAGTTTAATGACTCATCACCTCGGTGCCGATGGTGAGTGAGTCTCCAGAGAGACTGTACTTTTCGGTATAGGTCTTGTTGGTCGTGATTTCCATATCGCTGTCTCCCGTGCAATTGAGGGTGCCGGTGAGCGCCGAGCGGGTGAGGGTGTAATTAAATGTGCCGGCACCCGGATCGGTGCGGTAGGTCATGTAGGTGGTGGCTACGCCATTTCCGTTGGTGCTGGGAACGATGAGTCTGCCTTCTCCACCGGTGTCCAAGACCCATGTTAGCTTGCTGTTTTTCCAAGTGCCGGTGATCCCGTGACCGCTGCTGCTCGCGGAGGCGGCACTTGCGCTGGTCACGGCGCTTGCAGGAACCCGGAAGCGGGCGTTCGGAGTTGTAGGATCCTCGACGAGAGATCCGGCTGCGATGCCTTTCACATCGACGGCTTTTCCGCTGTGCGGGCTGATTGCAAAGCCCGGCTTCCCGGCGACGGGAGACGCGGTGACATATTGGACGGCGGAAGCTGCGTTTGCGGTGTTCGCAGCAGCAGTGTTGGAAGCCTCGTTCATGATCTGCTGCTGGGTCTCGAGCAGGGATGCGGCTGTCGCGGAGTCGCCATTGGCACCCGCATAGCTTGAGGCGGCACCTGCGGCTACGGCACCGAGCATGGCAAGATCCTCATCGGCACAGGATGATAGAAGAAGGCAGAGGGTAAGGACTGAGGCGTAGTGTTTGGTTTTCATCGGGAATTAGCGGCTAGCCTTGAGTCTCACAAACCGGCTGCCGCTGGTGGATGGGATGGTGGCGGTGACTTGCTCGGTCTGGGCATCGACGGGACTGGTGACGATGGTCACACCGCCGGTGCCATGGACGGCGGGCGTCCACGGGGGTGCTAGATTCGTGCTGTGCTCGATGACTTGGGCGACTCCGGTGGCGGCGAGTTTTCGCTTGTAGGTGAAGACGAGGTTTGCGCTGCCGGGAGCTTTAGTGATGGTGGGAAGCAAATTACTGCTAGGGAGGATAGGATTTCCGCCGAGGAGGTATTCTAGCAGGTTAGGGATGCCGTCTTTGTCGAAGTCCACACCACCGCCACTGAGGGCTGGGTTGGCGAGTTGGGTGGGGTTGAAGAAGCCTGCTGCCCAGTCGGCGTAGGGATTACCGACGGTATCGGGGACCACTTCGATCTTCATCACACTGGTAGTGCTCTGGAGGGTAAGGGCTTGAGCGTTGCCCTCGGTGGGTGGCCCCCAAGTTCGATTGGTGAGGGAATTAAATTCGCGCACTTGGTCGAAGTGGGTTTCGACTTCGTAGGTTTGGCCGAGGCTGAGCTGATTGGGCGCAAGGGTGGCGGTGACGAAATCTGGAGCGGATGGGGTGGTATTGGCTTGGGCGGAGAGAATCTCGTCATCGTTCGAGTCGGTGATTTTGAGGGTGGCAAAGCCATCGCCAGTGGTGGCATTGGTCGTTAAAGTGAAACCCGCAGCGGCTTGGGCGGCGGTGATTTGTAATTTTCCGTTTACCCAAGTGCCGATGGAGGAGGTGACGAGGGGTTGGTTAGGATAATTATTGCCGAACATCGTCATGAGGACGGTTTCCGCGCCGACATGGAAAAGGTAGCTCCCGTTAGGAAAGGCGGTCTGCATGGCAGTGAACGAGGTAAAGTCGGTTTCCGCATCCCAGTGGTCGCCATCGAAGGCGAGCGGTGTGGTCGCCCCGAGGAGTTTCTCGATCCGGACGCCGGTGGAAGGAAAACTGTTCGTGAGGTCTAACCCCTCGACGCGGGCGTCGAAGGCGGCCCCGGCTTCGGTGAGGAGCGTGGCGGATTGTTGCTCGGAAATTCTGCGTTTACTGAGAACCAATCGTTGGACATGGCGGGATGCGGTGCCGACTTTGCCGAGGTTGAAGGATTCGCTTTCGATGCTGCCGAGCGGGTTAGTGGCGATGACGGTGTAGCGGCCCGAGTGGACATCGAAATCGAAGCTGGGGATGTAAAGACTGTTCGCAGATTGGCCGAGGATGGGTTCACCGTTTCTGAGCCAGCGGAAGTCGGCGGTGGGGAAGGCGGCGGAATTGATGCCGACCGTGAGTGTGAGAGGAGTGTTAGGAGTGCCGACTTGTGAAGTGGGTGACTCAGTTAAGATGGGAACTTCGCCAGCCGGCAGTGCCGCGACTTTGAAAGAAGTGCTGGAGGCCGAAAGGACGTGGCCGAGTTTTCCGCTGAAGATGCCGTTGCCCGTGGTGGTAGTGCTATCGATGCGGAAGAACTCCAATTCGATTTCATATTGTCTGCCGGGTTGGAGTTTGTTGTGAAGGTCGAAATGAGTGACTTCGCCCTGAAGCACTGTGTTGACGAGGGTTCGGTCATCGACTAGATCGTGGATTTCGAGGTTCGTGAGGTATTGGGACGGATTGAAGCCTGCGGGAAGAGTCCACTGGAGCACTTCACTTTGGCCGAACCGATAGACGCCACCGCTCCAAGCATCTCCTGCGCGAAGGATGATTTTAGGGATGCTAGGAAAGGTAAGCGAGGCACTGGTGGTGAGATTCGCCTCGGCGGTGCCGTCTTTGAACAGCACGGCCGAGGCGGCGGGGGAGAAACTGTTGAGGGCGGAGACGGACGCGAATGGTTCTTCGATTTCGAATCTACCACCATCTTCAGCATTGATGACGATGGGCGTGCCCATACCGATTTTCACCGTGGGAGCAGTCGCGCCGACAGCGGAACCCACGAAGGCTTCGAGAAAATGCGGTGCGCTATCGATGCCGAGATTATAAGGCGCTGAAGTCGGAGCGGCGTTAGAAGTCTGGAGGTAATTGGCAAAGCGGACCACGCCGAAATCGGGCTGGGCGAGAGGACTCGCACTGGTGACGATGCGGGTACCGGTGGTCGATTCCCCAGAACCGGCGAAAACGAGTGAATTTCCTGTGATGTTCACCGTCGCGCCTGGGACATTGCTGAACCCTACATCTCCGTTAGTATCGATGTTGGGAGTCGCGGTAAAAGCCTTGCTGGATGAGTTCCATGTGTAACTGCCCTTTTCCATGCCCGTGTATCCAAAGGGGGCATCATTCGCTTCGTCTGCGAGGTAGTAACTTCCATCGGTGAGGAAGGTGACGGTAAATTTCTTACCGGGAATTTTCCATGAGCCAACGATGGCGTTTGTGGTATTGACGACGCGGGTGAAGACTAGTGGCGCGTTGCCGTTTGGAGTGTAAGTGAGGGTATCGCCAGAGATCGCAATCAATGAAGTATTGGAGGGGCCAGCGGCGGGGAAAGAGAAACCTGCGGTGCCGCTGGTATCGATGTAAGACTGGTTAGTGAAGACTTGGGTTTCCTTATCCCATGTGAAAAAACCGCGCTCCATGGCGGGATCGGCAGTGCCGCCCTGAATGTGATGATAGCTGCCGTCGTAGTTGAAAACGACGACTGCATCTGCGGCGTTCGCTTTCCAAGCAGAGACGATTTCTGGAGCGACTTCCGGGAAGACTTGGGCGGATACCAGCGACGAAAGTGCGGCAATGGACAGAAGGATCGCGACACGGATCAACGGGTGGATATGGGATGATTTCATGAGAGGAGAGAGGGCGGAAAAACCTGCGGGGGATCGTAATTGGAATGATAGCGGAACCTTGAACGGGGGAGGCGTCTCTGAGACC
>JAYUHS010000177.1:0-24203 GCA_043766715.1 Luteolibacter sp. | reverse complement strand
CTCCGCCCTCGCCTACCGGACCCCCGCCCAGTTCGAGGCCAAAACCCATTCTCTTATCTAAACAAAAAAACGGTCCAGAAATCGGTTGCACCTCAATCAATGTGGGGCGACTTGAGCAGGTCGGTCGGGACTTTAAGGACAACCCGACTTCGCTCACCGTCGAGGCCGTGCCGTTGGAAGGCTATCTATCCCATGCTGAGATTTCCGAGAAGATTTCCCGTGGCCTATCGAACGAGATCGTTAAGAATTTGATTTTGAAACAGGAAAGCTAATTTTCTATCATTCGGCATTCACCATTCGTCATCCCATGCGCCGCACCTACGATTTTGCCACGATTGGCTTCCGTCCCTTCGTGGAGACGGAAGAGATTGTGACCATTGGCGTGGTGGCGTTGGACGTTGCGGCGCGGCATTTTGATTTCGTCCTTCAGAAGGCCCAGAGAACCAGTCGCGTGCTCGGGATGTTTCCGGCCATCGAAAAGACTCTCTACCGCGAGGCTAGGAACAAACTGGAAGCGGAGTTAGAGGGAATCCGCCAAGCCGTAAATGGACTCGGTGTAGGCGTGGAAGTGCCGATATTTCCACCCTTCCGTGAAAAGGAGAACGGTCTCTTCTCCGCCATCACCAGCCCGCGTGAGGGAGTGTTCTGCTTCCCCGTAAAAGGCCGCAGAATGGCCGCCGACATGAAAACGGTGCTGGAAGCCCTCCAGGCTCGGTTCATCGATCAGGAAGGGCTCACCGCACATTAGGCCGTCTGATTCGAGCCGAACTTCTTGCCGACGACTTCGTCATGGTCGGAGAGTATGAGAACGACAAGGTGGTGGATTTTTCCCGGCTGCCGGAATCGGCTGTCTTGAAGCTGGCGTAGTCCTGTCGTTCGCACGATTACTTTTAGCGCCTGAATGCAAAATGCATTTACGTAGGCCCCCGAAACTCCGTGGCGCCTTGTATTTCCGTCATCCAGCGGACTTTTGAATTCGGAACGCTATCTGCAAACGGAGGGTAGGACCAAGTCCAATTTCATGATGACCACCACGACAAACGACACCACTGCCAAATTGGGCGACATCCTCGACTCATCTGGCGCACCCATCCGCCAAGTCTCCCGCCAGACGCTCGATCTGATCCGCTCAGAGACGGATCAACTGATGACCTGTGCGAACGAAAAAATTCGCAGAAATCCGCTTCCTTCCGTCCTTGGCGCACTCGCCGTCGGGGTCGCGATCGGCTGCCTGATCGGCTCCAGCAGAAGTCACTCTTCCTCGCAAGAACGCTTGATCGAAGAACCATTAGATTTAGCCAATCACATCGGAGAATCGGTGAAAAACTCGCTTGCCCAACTCTACACTAACCTCAAATTCTGGTAATAATGAATCCCCTTCCCTCATCCTCCGCGCACTCTCCCACCATCGAGCAAGGCGTCCAAGCCCTCGTCGGCGACGTGAAACGAAAAGCCAGCGAGCGCTATCACGACTGCGAACAGCGGGTCCGAGAATCCCCCGGCAAGGCCATCCTCATCGCCGTCGCTGCGGGTTACATCATTCACCGGCTACCCGTTAGGTCGCTCCTTGTGGCCCAAGTGCGGCTAGTCGCTGCGCTCACACCTCCGACCTTGCTGGCATTTGGAGCAGCAAAACTCTGCGAATTTCTCCAAGGCCAATCGCGAAAAACCACCTCACTCATCCCCAGCTATCCGTCCGACGTAACACAAAAATAGCGTCACGGGTCCGCCACCGTCTCGGCCACCCGTTTCCCAGTTGCAACCTCATCCATCCTGACGAAATCTTGCGCCACCGCTTCATGGCTTCCCTTAAGATTTTCACAGATTCCCCGTTCGATGAGTCCGCAAGCCGGGCACTTCAGGAAGGGGCCACACCCCACGAAATCCTGTTTTCAAAGTACCAAGTATCCTCGGTGCTCGCGAGACCCGAGCCAGATCCATCATTCGGACTAGCAGAGATCGCATTCGGTCAGCCCGATGTGGAAAGCATTCGCAAATCAGAGCGTCTCAAGTGGCTGCACCTCAGCACCGCCGGATTCACCCGCTACGACACACCAGAATTCCGGGCCTTCGCTGCGGATCGCGGGCTGATCGTCACGAATAGCTCGACGGTGTATGCTGCCGCCTGCGCCGAGCATGTTTTCGCCTTCATGATGGCGCAGTCCCGGTTAATTCCGACTGCTCTTGCCAGCCAATCTGCGAACGGAACGGAGGAGTGGTTCCGGCTCCGAGGCAATTCCATTTCGCTCCGAGGACAGCATTTAGTGATCCTCGGGTTCGGCGGCATCGCCACAGAACTGGTGAAATTGTTAGCGCCATTTGAAATGAAAATCACCGCGATGCGCCGGTCTCCTCGCGGAGATGAGGGAGTGCATACCATCACTACCGAGCACCTTTCCACAGCACTTGCCACCGCAGACCACGTCATCAACATCCTGCCAGACAATGCCGCTTCGCAAAATTTCATCAATGCCGAGCGCCTCGCCCAAATGAAACCGGGCGTCATCTTTCACAACATCGGTCGAGGCACCACTGTGGATCAAATCGCGCTGCTAGACTCACTGCGCTCTGGCCAAGTCGCCGCCGCATGGCTGGACGTCACCGAGCCGGAACCCTTACCTCCCGCACACCCGCTGCGCCGCGAACCTAACTGCCACATCACCCCACACATCGCCGGCGGGCATCCCGACGAATCCGGCGCGCTGGTGAAGCATTTCCTTAAAAACCTCCAGCTCTATCAAAACAACCACCCGTTATGCGACCGCATCATGTAATCATGAGCCGGTGATTTCCCGCTCACAGCGGAAATCTATACAATCGAGCCTATCACGATTTCCATCCACTCAGTGCGTCCACCATTTCGAGAGACAGGCCTCCTTCGCCTGCGGTAGTGCGAGACCCGCAGCGGAGTAGTGAGAAGTATCATTAAATAACATTAGCCGAGCTCGGACCGGACCCTTGAAATCCACAATGTTCAGTGCTGCCGGATCTTGATCGAGATTGTCACGATACCGACGAGGATCGAATCCTAACAACGAACTCAACAACAACCGAATCGTTGCCTTGTGCGAAACCACAACCACCGGGCTACCTTCGTGATGACGCACAATTTCAATGAGATCTGGCAAGGCACGGGCGGTCACGGCCAGACCACTTTCACCGCCCGCTGGCGCAAATGTGTAGGGATCTTCCTCCCACGATGCCGCTTCTACGGGAAACTTTTCCTCCACTTCCTGCCGCGTGAGTTTTTCCCAATGTCCGTGGGAAATTTCCCGTAGGCCAGCCCGCTGCTGAATTTCCAGATGGTGCGGTTCTGCTAAAATTCGCGCAGTTTCCATCGTCCTTCCAAGCGGAGATGTATAAACGGCCGCGATCGGGATATGCCTTAGTCGCTCAGCGAGACGTCCTGCTTGAGTGCGACCCTCCTCTGATAGAGGCACATCCGTCGCGCCAGCAAACCGGTCTTCCGCAGTGAGGATGGTAGCTCCGTGACGGACTAAAAAGATACGAGTTTGTAACATTTGCTAGAGATTGAAAATAATCAAAGAACTTGCGGAAACCCGATCCTATTGAATAGTCGTGACTCCGTTTCTGAATTAACAAAATCGTAAATCTCATTATTCCAACCCGCAGCTTTAATCCCTAAAATCATGAAAATTCTCTACACCACCCAAGCCACTGCAACCGGAGGCCGTGAAGGCTCTGCTAAAACTGCCGATGGAATTCTCGACGTAGTCCTCTCCACTCCCAAGGAAATGGGCGGTCCCGGCGGCACCGGAACCAACCCTGAACAACTATTCGCCTGCGGCTACTCGGCTTGCTTTCTCGGCGCGTTAAAATTCGTCGCCGGCAAGGCGAAGATTTCCCTTCCAACCGATGCGACTGTCACCGGACAAGTCAGTTTCGGCCCGCGCGATGATGGTCAGGGCTTCGGCATTGAGGTCCACCTCACCATCCGGGTTCCCGGCATGGAATCCGCCGCCGTGCAGGATCTCGTCGATCAAGCTCACATCGTGTGTCCTTATTCGCACGCGACTCGTGGAAATATCCCCGTGACTCTCACGGTGGATTCTTGAGAAATCTCTCGGGCGATTTCCTACCCTGCCAAGTGTGACAGCTCGGTTGCTGGGATGTTTAGCCCGGTTGCCGAGCATGTGAGCTCGATAGCCGCGTATGTTTAGCTCGGTCGCCGGGTGTGTGAACTCGGTTGTCGGGTGTGTGAACTCGGTTGCTGGGGTGTTTAGCTCGGTTGTCGGCCATGTGAGCTCGGTCGCTGGGTGTGTGAGCCTCAATTGCCGGGCATGTGAGTTCGGTTGCTGGCATGTTTAGCTCGGTAGCCGTGCATGTGAGCTCGGTTGCTGGGCATGTGAGCTCGGTTGTCGGGTGTGTGAGCTCAGTTGTCGGGTGTGTGAGCTCGGTTGTCGGGTGTGTGAGTTCGGTTGCCGCGTTTACAAGACGGACCCCGCCGTCCTCGCCGCATGGGAATGATCCCTCCCGCGCTTGCGCCCAATCACTGGAAGATCTCTGCGGGGAAACCGGTCCCGTCTTCGCCAACAACGCCAGCTTTGACGACCCGTCACGCTGCCACGCCCCGGATAAACGTCACTACGAAATCCACCACTTTCTCCAAGACCCGCTTCCGCGTCGGGCCGCGTTCGAGAATGCCCAGCGGCTTCTGGATCAATTCCACGATGTCCGGGTCCGGCAACGGTTCTTGGCCGGTGTAAACATAGCGGTCGATGACTTGCTTCAGCTTGTCGGCGTCGAGCTGTTCCTCCTTCACTAACTTGTCGAAGACAGCGACGCGTTCTTGCTCCCAGAAATCCTCGAAGCTGTCGGGGATGAGATTGCGGATGCTAGCCTGCTCGTCTCGTCGGCATCATAGAGCCGGGCGAGCAAGGTGAGGATGTATTGCACGTTGATCACGTCGCGGTGGATCAGCTCCAGCTCGAAATCTACATCCGCTAGAATGGAGGCCTTCTCCTTGCTGTTGTCGGTCTTGACCTTGTCGTAGAGATCCAGATAGGCGCTGCGGTAGTCGGCGAAGCGCTGGGCGGGCAGGGTTAAATCCTCGTCGTCGAACTCCGAGAATGATTCGAGGATGTTCCGCAGCCGCATCAGCTCGCGGAAGATTTTCACGAATTTCAGCTCGGCCTCCTCGTCCGGCAGATCCTTCACGCTCTTTACCGTGGGTGTGAGTGTTAGCAGATCCAGCACCACCGCGTTGAAGGCCGCCACGTATCCGTCATACGGGATCTGAGGTGGTGGGGGTCAAACAAACATCAGATCTCGGATTTTCTTATCTGTGCTCATCCGTGAAATCTGTGGTTAAAAAAATCTGAAATGAAGACAGAAGAGAACCACAGATGACGCGGAAGCCACAGATGGAAGAGCATTCGGAATGGCAGCAGGCATTCAGACGGGCGGGTTGATTTTTTCCCACACCGTCTTTTGGAACCACAAGGGCATGGGATCGCACTTCAGTTCCAGCTCCCGGGCATCGGTGATTTCCGCCACCCAGAGGTGCTCGGTTCCTTGGCGGGAATTGTCGAAGAGATAGGCCCGGTTCGTGTGCTTCACGGCTTCCAGCAGCAGATCGAGCGAACGCGCATAGCGGCTTACGATCTTCTCCTCCGGCACATCATGGCCGCCCAGATTCACCCGCGCCTTCACCCGTGCCACATTGATCGCCGGATCCTCGGTGGCGATGTAGTAGAGATAGGTCCGGTAGCCCAGAACTTGCGCCTGCTTCAGCAGCTCTACCTTGTCGGGAGAGGACATAACGGTTTCGAAGGAGAACGACACCCGCTGCTCCAGCAGCTTCCGCCGCAGGAAATCCGCAGCCACGGAGGCAAAGTAGGCGTTCACGATCACCTCGTGGAAACTCAGTTTCCCGTCCGTGAAACGCAGGTAGCCCGCCTCCTCGTCCAGCTCCGCCTTTTGGAGCAGGCTTGAGTTCTTGAAGAAGGGCAGGATCTCCTCCTCGGTCGTCTCCACGCCGTAGTCCCGCACATTCAGGAAACCGCGGTCCTCGATGTCCTTCTGGATCTCATCCGGGTTCAGGTAAACGCCTAGCAAGCCGGCGGGCACCACGCTTTTGATCGTGCTCTTGCCTGACCCGTTCGGGCCGGCAAACATGCGCAGGCGGGGCACGCTCATGATCCGGAAATCGTCACCCGGGTTCCTACCGGCACGCTGAGGGGTTTTGCCAACGCCTTCACCAGCTTGCGGGTGCCGTCGGGGAATGCCTGGTAAATGCCGCCCTCACCGCTCACCAGCACCGCCTGACCCGCTGCCAGCGCCTGCCAATAGGCCACATCCACCGCCGCCGCGGAAAGGCTCGGGATCTGCTGTTCCAGATAATCCAAGGCTTGCTCCGGGTCCGTCTCCCGCATCGGCGCGGATTGGGAGCCCGAGAGTTGTTCAGCAAGGGTCTTCATGGGTCGATTGTGGGAGCAAGGGTTGGGAATTTCAAGCGATCTGCTTCACACGGATCATCAAGGACTGACTCGGATGGAACTACGGATGGAAGAGGATTTAGATTCTTGATTTTCTGATCTGTGTTCATCTGTGAAATCTGCAATTGAAAGTCTTCCGTGCTCTCACACAAACATCTGCTGCATCAGACCTTTCTTGAAGGCTTGGGCGTCTTTCTTGAAGGCTTGGGCGTGACAGATTTGCTGCGCCACGCTCTCGATCTTCCGGTCCATCGCGGTGAGGAAGTTGGCAATCTTGGTTTGGCCGGCGTAGTCCTCGGAAGCATCAGCAATAACCAAATCTCCGCCCCGGCAAATAGCAGTACTTCGAAATCCGCTTGAGTTCCCCTTCTGGTTTGATGAACGGCACTGACGTGCCTCGACTGCTTGGAGCCTTATGGAAGCCGGGCGAGATAGTCAGACAGGCTGAAGGCGGTCACGGATTCGGAGAGCGGAAAAGTTTCTCCTTGGGGGATGATGAAGTAGCCCTTGGTGGCTTGCAGGGTTTTCATGCTTTCCAGAAATCCGGGAGTCAGTTTCGGCGAGAGGGTGCGCTTGATTTCAAGGGCGACGGTCTCGCCTGACGGATTTTCCAAGACGAGATCGACTTCGGCCCCGGCGTGGGTGCGGTAATGGCTGGCGGTGGTGCCTTTGGGGAGGCACGTCACGATCTGCTCGATACAATAGCCTTCCCAAGAATGACCACAGAGCGGATGTCCTAAGACCTGCTCCAAATCGTGAAATCCGGCCATTTTACTCAGATTGAGGGCCGCTCCAAGTCGAGATAATGGCTGGTTTCCCCCACTTGCCGTGAACCAAGCAATGCCACCACGGGTGTTTGCAAGACACGCTTCACTCAAACGGAGGTGAGGTGGCGCTAGATCACTTCGGCTTGAAAATTCGGAATTGATTCCTGAATTTCAAGGCCGAACTCGTCCGTTTCCCACGATGGCCGGCAACCGGCGGGTAACGCGGAATCGGGTCAAATGATGGTTTCCGACAAGCCACGCAGTGACTCGCCTGAACTCCTATTGACTAACTTTCAGACGGACGAAGGTCTTAGGCCCTTGGCTTGGGATGCTAACACTGACTCGATCCGACGGAGTTCCAGGAGTAATAGTTACAGGTCCAGCGGTGGTTGCGGGGACCGAGATCGGAGTCCAGCCCGTCAAGTCGCTTCCATATTCCACGACTTGAACCGTGGCAGGCGATAATGATGCATCGCTGCGATCGTATACGAATAACCAAGAACCCGGCTGTTTCGTTAGCGTCGGTAAAATCGCTTGGGTCGATGTCATCGGCGCACCGCCGAGGGTGAACTCCATCAAGTTAGATATACCATCGCGGTCGGGATCATCCATCGGCCCATTGTTCATGCCCGTCGTGAGACCTTGTGCCAGATCGAGCGCCCAAGAATCGTAAGAAACCGGTGCGATCGTTTGGCTCAACACGGTGGAGGTGCTGGCAGAGTGATTCGAATTTCCTGCATAGCTGGCAGTGATGCTGTGAGTGCCCGCTGCTAGGGTATTGGTGGTAATGCTAGCTTGGGACGACCCATCTAAAGCAGTAGTGCCCAGCACGGTGGCTCCGGCATAGAAGGTGACGTTCCCCGCTGGCATTCCGCCGGTCACCGTGGAAGTAAAAGTCACGGAGGTTCCTACGACCGCAGGATTGAGACTGCTGGTCACAATAATCGTCGTGGCACTAGGCACGACGGTGATGGTGCCAGTCCCGGTGAGCTGAACAAGTGCCGTGCCGACGGCCGTGCTACCCACCGCCTTGTAAACCCCTGCTGCCATCTGAGTCGTGCCGATGAAGAACTTGTTCACGGTATCAGTGCCAGTGAAATTCAAGTTCAGGGTGGCTCCAGAAGCGACGATGGTTAGGGTCGAACCGTTGTTAGCGAGATTAGCAGAGTTCATCTGAAGTGTCCCCGCATTTACGGTGGTGTTACCGCTGTAGTTACTCGTTCCGGAAAGCACCAAGGGCCCGCTCCCAGTCTTGAGCAGTCCACCCACCCCGCTAACCGCTCCGCTACACACGAATTGGTAGGGAGTATTACAGGTAAGAGTCTCATTTAAGGTGATCGGGCCTGTCCACATCGCACCCCAGCCGTTTGGCGTGAAGAGCGTCCCGCCATTCGCAATGAGGTCATTATCCGCAATGACGCGATCAAACTCAATGGTAGCACCGCTGTTTAGGGATACTGGTCCCGTGCCAACAGGATTGCTGCACACTGGACTCTCGCCATTCACGATAGCACCCAGATGAAGGATACCACTATTCACGGTGGTCCCACCCGAATAAGTGTTAGGAACCAACCCATCGAGCTGGAGTGTGCCAGTCGTGTTCTTGGTCACCGCTCCACCGCCTGATATCAATCCGGAGACACCCACTCTGCCACTACCTGAACCCGAAAATGTCATGTTACCCCCCAAGTTCAGCACGTTTCGAATCAAAACTCCGCTGCTGCTATTCTGGTTGATTGACGGCAGTAGGTTGTCACTCGCAACAAACGTAAGCGCTCCACCGGCGAGTGTGGCTGTCGAACCACCAAAATTAAGCCGATTGAGTTGGAAGTCCGCAGCAAGGTCATGAGTTGCCGTATAGGTGCCTGCCACGTTGAAGTTGAGTGCCTCAATGTTATTGATGAGGTTACCTTCAAGCCACATCGCTGCATCGGCCCAATTACCGGAAATCGGGTTCTTCCAAGTGAAAGTCGTGGGTAGGACCGAGATGCTGACTGTAGCAGGCACCGAGTCCAACAGACCATCGTTCGTCTTAAACGTAAAAGTCGCTACACCACTGAAATTGGTTGCGGGAGTGTAAACCCAGTAGGCGCGACTGCCACTCAGTGAGCCACTGGTCGGCTGGGTGATGATGGAGTAACTCAACGGACCTTCATCTGCATCCATACCGGTCAGGAGGATCGGCACAGCCACATCCGTCTTCGTGGTTAAGCTTTGGCCTAATGCGATTGGCACGATGTTCACTCCACCAACTTCTACCATTCCAGGACCGGAAAAGTAATTATCATCTTTGTAAGTGGCAAGCGACGCACTGGAACCATAGGTCCCATTTGCCATGACAGCAGCTCCAAGGGTTAGGTTCGCAATCGCCTTGGAACCGCTGTAACTTAAATTCGCCTTCGCTCCACTTATGATGGTCAGATTACCGGGACTCATGGAATAAGCGTGCTGCCATACCGTCTCACCCGCTTGTAAAACGGTGGCACCAAGATAGGTGTTACGACCGCCGAGAACAAATTTCCCATTGGCGGACTTGGTAAATCCACCCGCTCCACTGACATCGCCGAGAATGGTCATACCATAATTTGTTTGTACCAGGGTGTTAGCGTTGACCGTGACAGGACCTGACCAATACGCGCCGAAACCATTGATAGATATCAAACTACCACCATTGAGTGTGAGCGGATTCAAAGCGTTTGCACGTTGGAAAACAATGGTAGCGCCACTGTTGAGTGTGACCGGACCAGTGCCGCAAGCAAAGTCGCAGGAGGGTGAACTATTACCGACAGTGACACCCCAGTTAAGCGTCCCAGTGTTGATGACTGTCCCACCGGTGTAGAGGTTCTTCGCAAACCCATCTACGGTGAGTGATCCATTACCGTTTTTCGTCAACGATCCAGCACCATCGATCACCGAGCTTATTCTTGCAGAATCGGACGAGTTGAATGTCAGACTCCCGTTCACCGTTAATGGCCCCCCTTCCAATGTATAGCTACCGTTGAAGTTGCTCAGAATGAAATTGTTCACCATCACTTCCCCGATGCTGATGATACCACCCGCACCGCCCGATCCGATTTGGACGTTATAGTTGTCCATCCAAGTGACATTCGAAGTTCCGTTCCACCAAGAATTACTAATCCATTGGCCGGCTCCATCAGTGACGCTGGCAGTCGTGCCATTGGCGTCCCATGTTACATTGCTCGTAGGCACGATCGACAAACTTGCCGCAGTGCTTGTCGCTTGACCACCGCCATTGGTGACCACCACGCTGTAGCTTCCAATATCGGTTGAAGTGACGCCGTTGATGCTGAGTTTCGCCGTATTTGCGCCATTGACTTGGCCACCGTTAGTCAATGGGACAGCGCCTTTGAACCACTGATAACGGGTAGCCCCGGGAGCGATCACGGTGAAACGCGCCGTCGAGCCGACCACAAAGACCTTACTAACGGGCTGATTCGTAATCGTAGGTGCCACGGGTGGAGTGGTGAACTTCAACACTTTGGAAGCCCATGTCGTGCCTGCGGCGTTGGTGGCACTGGAGGTGAAGTAGTAGGCCGTGTCGGGAAGTAGCCCGGTGACCAGACGGCTCACAGTCGTCGCAGTTAAGTTAGTGGAGGTTCCCAAGGAAAACGAATTGGCCCATGCGCTTGAATCAATGCCGCCATTGAGAAGACCCCAATACACTTTCACCTCGGCACTAGTCCCACGGCAGTCGATTACTGCATTCAACGTCGCAGAAGTGGTAAGAAGGCCCGTGGCAGGCTTATTGTATAGATTCACCGCCCCATTGAGATTGGTGAAAGTCAGGCTCGCACTGCTGGCGGGAGATAGGCAAGTCGTGGAGGCCGTTAGTGTCATGGTGTCTGACGCAGAGTAGATGATGTTGTTGATCGTCACGCTGCTGCTGCCGCTGAGGATGGTTCCCTCAATGGTCCCGCTCAGGGTTCCGTAGCCCGAGCCGACACTGAGCTGGACTAGCGTGTCCTTCGTCGCTTTCTGAGGCACACCGCCGGTATTCACAGCTCGCACCGTCACACTGAAGGGTGTGCCTGGTGCTGGAGCCGTCGGAAGTGAGGTGAAATTCACCGAACCGGGACTCGCCATCGAGCCACCCCAGTCTTGACGCCAAGCGATCGGCACGTAGCCATATTCATAGCCTAACGGCGGTGTCACGATCTGCCCAGCGTCGAGATCAGCAAGGGTGCCGGTCGTCGCTGGGGCGATGTAGTCTCGATCATTTTTCCACTCCTTATGCATCTTCACGACGACCGCTTGGATGCGATCACGCTCCGCTAATGTCATGTCTGCTTTAAGGATCGCGGGCTGGTCGGCGAAGCGATACCAGTAATAGGTCACATAACTGCCGTCACCCAACAACGCCCGAGATGGCACCAAGGACACCGGCCCGGGAGCCGTCCACACTGGATCGCTATCTTTTCGGACGAGGGAGTTATGTGCTCGCGGGTATGCGAAGCTTACCCCTTTAAGGGTGGTGGCCGTGGACGGTGGCACGCTTGCTTCTGCAAGTGGAGACCATAGTGAGTTAGGATTGGGACTGACCGGACCCTTGTAAAATTCCGGCAGCCTGACCTTGGTCCCGCCCGCGACGGTGGCGACTGAAGGTTGATTCAGTTTCCATTTATAACCACATTCCAGCTCATTGGGCGAGTAAGGAGCGACAATTCCGGTCCAGTCCAATGGTCCTAATTCCCCCGCACTAGTCCCCTTACCCACCATTTTCATGAGCGGGTCAAGAGTCACAGCAATTCGTGGACACGTACCCGCAGGATTGATGATGCCACGCGGAGCTGGACCGCCCGCGTTTAACCACTGCCCGACTTCGTTCCAAAGCGCGCCTTGGTCATAGGCACAGAGGCGGTGCAACAGAAGAGAGTAGCCATTTGCATCCACGGGATAGTAGGCAGGGATCGCCCGGACGTAAGTTGAGTCCGCAGTCGGAGTCGCCACACCGAGCATGGCCGCTTGGGATTCCATGTCGAAAGGTGGGTTCGCGATTGCCCAGCGAGAATCCAATGTTTCGCCCGCCCACTCCGGGTGATAGAGCCCAACTTGTGACCAGAAGTAAGGGGTAAAGAACGCAGTGGGTCCTTTAAAATTCGTGCTGTTCAGGAACAACGTCCAACAGTGATTACCAGTGGCAAGTGCTGTGCCCGCCGTGGTGGTCTTAGGTTCCGTGAGGGGTAATGCGAGATAACCATAGCCTAAGAGATCGCCGTTTGTGCCTTGGCGGAGGTTGAGTCCATCCGGTGGAAACAATAACGACGAACTCAGTTGAGCGACTCCATATTTCCCGTTCCCCCCAGCAGTCCCACTCCCCGGGCCGTTCGAGTGATACCAAACTTCATTCCCAATCGAAACTCCACCCATGATGAACTTCGGAGTTGCTGTTTGGAAATTCCGATCCTCCCACCACCCGAGGCCGCCCTCGATGGTCGTGTAATGACCATTACCGACTGACTTAGATGGCTGCATCCAAGTGCCATAGAGTCCCGTCTGGATTTGATTTTCCTGAGGGTGATCTCCCAAGAGTGGCCACCCTGCTGCGTAAAACGTTGCACCGGCATTGTATGTTTCAGGAGTAGGCGAGACGGATACATGTAAATAACCGCCGCTGGTCACTCGATAGGTGCTCTGCGCCTCTGCCGTAGGTTGCACCAACGCTATCACTGCGGAAAGGCTCCCGAGTAAGCCCTTGCCACAGACCAGCGACCTCCTTGAGGTCTTTTCCTTAAAAAACTTTCGTGTCATCATTGGCTTATATCGTTTGCGATTTATTAAATGTAGTCTCCGTCTTCTTTTACAATACCGCTTACTTTACTGACTCACCTTCAACCGTACGAAAGCTTTGCTGCCTTGGTTAGGAATTGTTACCTTGATGCGGTCCGATGGGCTGCCCTCCGTGATGACCACAGCTCCCGAACTAGCGGTTGGAATAATCACCTGCGTCCAACCGACTAAATCACTTCCGTATTCTACCATCTGCGTCGTCGCTGGAGGAAGTGACAAATCATTGCGATTGTATTCAAATATCCAATCACTCGATGACTTCGTGAGGACCGGCGAGATTGATTGCGAGGACACGATTGGCGCACCACCGAGTGCAAACTCCATCAAGTTAGAGATGCCATCGCGATCAGGATCGTCCAGGGGCTTATCATTCACTCCAAGGGTCAATCCTTGAGCCGGCGCACCTGCCCAATTACCATAGGGCGAGGGTGAGATCGTCACTGATACCGTGTAAGTCTGAGTCGTGAGATCTTGCGCGGTGACGGTGTAGCTCTGAGCCGTAGCGAAATTTCTCGGGGTCCCGGAAACGGGTGAGGCAGAGGCTAACGGGGACAGCGTGAAAGTCGGCGCTAGGGCTGTCACATCCGTGCCATAAGGCACGGTGACGCTGATACTAGTCCCGGAAACGGTGGTGGCGGGAAGTCCAGGGAATACAAAATTGCTGATATCCTTGGATGAACTTGAGGCTGGCAGCATGGATATCATGGCGAGTCCCATGCTTTCGCCGATGTTGAAGTAACTCTCCGCGTTCCAGTTCCAGTGATAGCCTTCGTTACTACCACCGAGAAGATTCCCATAGTCAAACGGCGTAGTTTTCACGGTGATGACCGTGCCTGCAAACTCCGGATGCTTCGTTGCATCTGCTACATTAGCCTGCGCTTCGATTAAGGACCCCACCCCGGTAGGGGCATTCCCCATGCCGGTGTCACCGATCACGACAGGTAAATTCGGCACGTTCAGCCCCTGCGGACTGCGTATGTCCTTGATGAAGTTCGTCATGTTCGCCTCATATTCCGCAGTGAACGTCGGACTAATGCGGTCGTTGAAACCTTGGTGCCAACCAAATCCCACAATTTCAGAACCCCCGCCAGTGTAGGCCGGATAGTAGGTGGAGAGGTTCGCTAGCACCTGATTTACCCGAGCTAACATCTCGGTGTAATACGGTCCCACCACACCGCCACGCGCTGCGACTGCGCTGGGCGGACGATAGTCCACTGCGAGCGACTTACCGCCAAATGCATACTTGATCAGTAGCACATTGTCTCCGAGCTGACTGCCGACGACGAGACCGAAACTATACTCTGGGCCGATGCGTCCTTGCGTTCCGGTGTCCCCGAAACCCACATCAAGAATTCCCCGCCGATTCTCACCCGCGCCGGGGTCGCTGAAATAAGTCACGCCCACATCTGCACGAGTGATCCAGCCCGGACTACCATTAGCGATGGGGTTCGCGGGGTTCACTAAATAACCATACTTATCTGGGTTTTTGTTGACCATGTTCCGCAGACTACCCAGTCCGCCTGCTAGGTTAGTTTGAGACAAATTGTTCGGGTCGCGACCGATTTCGGCGCTCGCCTTGCCTTGCATGTTGGATTGGCCGGCCAAGATGAAGATTTTCAACTTACCGTTGCCAGCAGGCGGATTGACGGTCTGGAACAACGCCGCAGCCGGAGCACTCGGAAGATGGGTGGCATCGCCTAAATACCGGACGCTAATCGGGTGCCAACCTGCTTTAAGATTACTCACCGTTAGCACGGCCTTGCCTGAGCCATCGAGGCTGGCACTGCCAAGTGTGATTGCACCGTCCAGGAATAAGACACTTCCACCCGGTGTGCTTCCGGTCACGGTCGCGGTGAAGGACACCGCCGCACCAAATGCGGACGGGTTATTTCCGCTAGTGACGGCCAGCGTGGTGGTCGTGGCGAGGGTGCGGGCCTCGGTCACGGTGTGGGTCAAATTGCCAGCACTCGTCGCATTTCCAGAATTACCGACATACTGGGCAGATATAACATGCTCCGTGGCGCTGAGAGTGCTCGTCGTCATGGTCGCTTGAAATGAGCTATTTAATGCACTCGTGCCGATGAGGGTGAGTCCATCATAGAACATGACATTCCCCGTCGGTGAGCTGCCGACCACGGTGGCGGTGAATGTCACTGCCGAACCGCCGCTGGAGGGGTCGGCGCCGGTGGTGCGTGCGATCGTGGTGGTCGTGGCAGAGGCAATCGCTCCGATGGTCGCAGTACCCGGACCGGAAAAGCGCGAGTCATCCTTGATGGTGGCGAGCGAACTCGACGAGCCGTAGGTGCCATTGGCCTGAGAGGTTCCACCATTGAAGGTGAGCGAGGAAATCTGGCGGGTGCCGATGTAGTTGAGCTGCACTTTCGCCCCAGCGGTGATGTCCAAGGCCCCGCTTCCTAGCGAATTGGGCCGGGAAAAAGCGAGTGTGCCAGCCTGCACTTTGGTAGCGCCCGTGTAGGTGTTTACCCCAGAAAGCGTCCAAGTCCGGCTGCCCGCCTTGGTGATGCTGGTGGCGAGCTGGCCCGGAGTGCCCAAGAGGCTATCACCGATGCTGCCGCTGATTTCGCCACGGCCCGGATTGGTGCCGGTATTTTCCGAATCTAAATGGGTCAATACGAGCGTCTTGCGGTTGTCCACGCCCGAGGTGCCAGGGACAGAAACATCACTGGTGATTTTCAGCAGCCCGCTCTCGCCGCGCGTCGTCGCGAAGCCAGTGCTGGTGCCGGATTGGATGATCGTCGCGCCAGCAGTCGTCCCGGCCAGCTTGACGACGCGGTCAGTCGTTTCGCCTGCGCCGCTGTAAACTAACGTGCCACTCGAGCCATTAGCCCCGAGTGAAATCGTGCCACTCGCCACCGTGGTGGGCGCACCCAGATTGCTGGCAACCGTGCCGCCGACGATGCGATTCAGCGAGGAAACTTCGATCGCACCCGCTTGCACGCTTACCGGACCGGTGAAGGTGTTTTGGCCAGTGATAGGCGTCGGTCTGCTGGTTGGGCCTTGTTTGATCAGCCCCCCCGGCCCGCTCACCACCGCGTTCATCACGAAACGGCCATCGGTCGCACCGACATCCACGGTGGAGGTCGCGCTCAGGATGATCGAGCCATTCCACGCATCGTCGCCCCAGCCATTTCCGGTTGCGATTTTACCGCCGTTCAGCGTCAAGGTTCCGGTGAATTGATTACGATTGAGAGCCAAGGTCCCACCGTTCTGCACGGTCACATTGACCGATCCAGCAGCGCCGAGCGGGGATGGATTCTGCAGCGAACAGAGCACCGTGCCCGCATTGATCACCGTGCCACCGGTGTAGCTGTTCGGAGAGTCGAGATTCAGCACGCCGTTGTTGGACTTGATGAGACCGCCTGTGCCGCCAAGCGATCCGCTGAAAGTATAAGTGCCAGAGGCCGCACTGACGGTGGTGGATGCGGGTGCGATTCCAGAGGCGAGGACGATCGTGCCACCCGCATTGTTGTCGAAAATCGCGTTCTTAGTGTTGTAGAAGGGCGAGTTCACACCGGAATTCAGACCTTTCCAGTTTGCGGCGCTCAGATCCCACGCGCCGCCGCCGGCGAGGTTCCACACAAGGGTGGGTTCGTTAGGAGCGACCGAGACCGTCACGGTGTAAACCTGAACGGTCGTATCTTGCGCCGTGATCGTGTAGGTCTGCGGAGTGGAGAAATTCCGCGCTGTTCCAGAAGGAAATGATGCATCCGCTGCCGCAAATGTGGAAACCGAGTAGGTGGGTGCGAGGTTGGTCACGTCTGAGCCAAACGGCACGAACCACGAAATATTCGTCCCGGAAATGTTAGCACCGGGTCCGAAGCTCAAGATGTTCTTCGCCGAGCTCGCAGGAGTCATCGAGACCGTCACGGTGTAATCGTTAGTCTTGCCGGAGACGGCGAAATCCGAGGCTCGGGCGATGTAGTGAACCGGATTCGTGAAATTCTGTGTGGACCCAGAGGCCGGCACACAAGTCGCACCCGGAGACAGCGTGTAAGTGGGCGCGAGGTTGGTCAGATTTGTTCCGAAAGGCACAGTCCATGAGATCGCCGCTGCATTTGCAGCCACCGGCCCCACAATGGCATCCGGGCCAAACGCATAAATATCCGCCGCCGGAGTTCCCGAGGGCGAAACTTCCGCCAGACTGCCGTCAGCAAAGCGGATCTCATCATTCACATAATTACCGACGTTGTTGCTTTGCAGCGTGAGGTAGTCGTTGACCGAAAATGATGCCTTCTGAGTAGTCGTCAAAGTGGTCCGTTGCATCACGTTGGTGGCACCCGCTCCTTGGGCTGGTGAATTGAGCTCCGCCTCCGTCAGCCCACCACTCTTGAAATTGTCATACTGCGCCTCGCTGAGGATCCATGAGGTGATCGATTGGCTGGCAGCCGCTCCGCCTGAGGCGATCAAATTTTCCACTTTGAAGAGAACCAAGTAGGTCAGGCCCTGCGTCACTGCCGTCCCGCCCGAGTTGCTGAGAGCGACCGGCTCGGTGCTGTTCCCACCCAGCCGGATATCGCCACCGGTCCCTTGATATCTTTTCGGCGAGACCGCGAAGTTGGTGTTGATGTTATAATCTCCGGAGTTAGGTGCCTTGCTCACGATGAGATTCGAGAGATTGGTCGTAGTGTCCACCGCACTGATGGATTTAAACAAGTAGCTCCCCCAGAGCGTGCCAGTCTTGCTGATGTTGAGTTTCCGATAGTAAATTTCCGCGTTGCTGTTCTCTCCCGCCCCGCCTGCCACCGCAAGATCGCTGAACGTCAAACCAGCGGTGCGATACCTACCAGCGCCCGCCCAAGTGCCACTCAGGCCGATGCCACCATTGAAGGCCGCACCGCTCAGCGCCGCATTATCGCTCTGGCCGGTGTAGTTGAATCCCTCATACACCACCAAGCTCCCCCGGGCAGCAGCGGAAAAAGCCAATGCCAGCCCGGCAACGGCGACGATGAAACGGGGCGGCTTCCCGAGTCGGAAGGGTGCGATGTTGGCAATCATGGATGAGTTTAAGTCGTTGAAAATGACGTGCAATGAATGAAATGGTGCAGAATACCCGAGGATCGATCAATGAAGCGAGCCGCACTCGCAGCCATTTCCCACAAGACTTCCGGGAAGATTTGTCATGTAAGATAGCTCATTCGGCTGATTGATCCCAGTAGGTAACATTCTGTCCATAAGCAACTTCGGGCACACTGTCTGGACCCCAAGGCCACGCAACGGCTGAATTTTCACCAACTGAGTCGCATAAAGATCCAGTTGGAAGAAAGCGACCTCCTGCTCGCTCCCGATGGATCACCTCGCTGTGACCCGTTGATGTAAATCGTAGAGAGTCCGGAGGGCGACGAATTGGATTTACCGCATGGCGTCTCCGAGGCAAGGATCACCCTATTCACCCCCGCCTCCCCTGCTCCCAGTCCCAACTCCCCCTTCGCCTGTCGTAACGACCACTTCGGCCACCGTGTCTCCCCCTTCGCCTGTCGTAACGACCACTTCGGCCACCGTATCTCACCCTTCGCCCGTCGTAATGGCCACTTCGGCCACCGTATCTCACCCTTCGCCCATCGGAATGACCGCTTCGGCCACCGTATCTCCCCCTTCGCCCATCGTAACGGCCACTTCGGTCACCGCTCCTCACCCTTCGTCCCTCTCCCCTAAAATACCCCAATAACCATGCAAAACGAATACGCAGACCGCCAAAACATGCACCTCACCATCCTCAACTTACTGGATAACCCATTATACCAAAGTGCGTGGAAAAACCAAAACCCCACCGCCTTCACCACCCGCGCCAGCGAATACCGCCCCATGGTCCATGCGCTTACCGACCTCATCGCCGCCCAGCAGACCGCCACCACCGGATACAGCGAGACCAAGGCGCGCGAAGAACAAGAACTGGAAAACCTCTGCCACGAGATCGGCCAGACCCTTGCCGACTGGTATGAAGAAAACGGCCGTGAGGGCGACTCCGCCCAGATCGACCTCTCCCTCAGCACCTGGCAGCGCCTCCGACACACCGAGCTCATCGCCAAGGCCCGCCTGCTCCACCAGAAACTCACCGCCGCCCTCGCCAGCTCCGGCCCCTCCCTCGCAGAACACGATCTCACCCCCGCAGATGCCACCCTGCTGGCCGCCGAACTGGCCGACTTCGAGCTCATCACCGCCGACCCCTCCGCCGCCATTTCCCGCCGTCACTCATTCACCCTCACCCTCCGGCCCAAGTTCCTCGAAGTCAGCCAGCACCTGAAAAAAATGGACCGCCTCGTCCTCCGCTTCCGTCGCACCGGGGCCGGAGCCACCTTCGCCAACGTCTGGGCCGCCTCCCGCACCATCCGCAACCTCGGCACCTCCGCCCCCGCCCCGCCCCCAACGCCTGATCCATCCTCCACCCCGGTGCGGCTCACCCCGCGCCGGGGCATCTTCTTGAATCGCTGATGTGAAAAAAAGTGGCGAGTCTTGAGCGGATGACCACAATTCCCACAGCATCGCCGGAAGTCCGGTCGAGACAATATCTGCAGACTTTATTGGATCCCCGCTATGCCAGCTTCAAAAATCAGCTACCACGACGCGCCGGACCTCCCCAGCTCAGTCGTCCGGGAAGACACCATCGAATACGGTTTCATCGGCACGCTCCAAAAGTTGAAATACGAATACCGCCCGGACATCACCGACCGCGCCACGCTCGAAGCCAATTTCCGCGAAAAGTTCGAGGCCCTCAACCGCGTCCGTCTCACCGATCCCGAGTTCGCCCGCCTGCTCGGCGAAATCATTTCTCAGGATGTTTTCATTGCCTCGAAGACCCTGCGCGCCATCAGCAGTTTCACCCGCGACGACGGCACGCCGTTAAACTACACCCTCGTCAACATCAAGGACTGGTGCAAAAACACCTTCGAGGTCATCAACCAGCTCCGCATCAACACGGACAACAGCCACCACCGCTACGATGTGATCCTCCTCATCAACGGCGTGCCCTGCGTGCAGATCGAGTTGAAAACCCTCGGCATCAGCCCGCGCCGGGCGATGGAGCAGATCGTCGAATACAAGAACGACCCCGGCAACGGCTACACCAAGACGCTACTCTGCTTCATGCAGCTCTTCATCGTCAGTAACCGCGACCGCACTTACTATTTCGCGAACAACAACGCCCGCCACTTTGCCTTCAACGCCGACGAGCGCTTCCTGCCCGTTTATGAATATGCCGACGAGGAGAACCGTAAGATCACCCATCTCGATGCCTTCGCCGACGCCTTCATGAAAAAGTGCGACCTCGGCCGCACCATCAGCCGCTACATGGTGCTCATCGCCAGCGAGCAGAAGCTCATGATCATGCGACCCTATCAGGTCTATGCCGTGAAGCACATGGTCACGTGCATCGATGACGACAACGGCAACGGCTACATCTGGCACACCACCGGCAGCGGCAAGACGCTCACGTCCTTCAAGGCCGCCACCTTGCTGAAGGACAACTCGGCAATAGAGAAATGCCTGTTTGTGGTGGACCGCAAAGACCTGGACCGCCAAACCCGCGAAGAATTCAACCGCTTTCAGGACGGCTGCGTCGAAGAGAACACCAACACCGGTGCGCTGGTGCGCCGGCTGCTGTCGGACGACTACGCCGACAAGGTGATCGTCACCACCATCCAGAAGCTGGGCCTGGCGCTGGACGAGAACAGCAAGCGCGCTCTTTCCAAAACCCAGCAGCGGAAAAAGAACGACCTCAAGACCTACAAAGAGCAGCTCCAACCGCTGAGCGACAAGCGCATCGTCTTCATCTTCGACGAATGCCACCGCTCGCAGTTTGGCGACAACCACGAGGCCATCAAAGCCTTCTTCCCCAAAGCCCAGCTCTTCGGCTTCACCGGCACGCCCATCTTCGAGAAGAACGCCACCGCCAAACAGTTCGAAGGCGAAGCGGGCCAGTTCAAGACCACCGAAGACCTGTTCCAGAAGCAACTGCACGCCTACACCATCACCCACGCGATTGAAGACGCCAACGTGCTGCGCTTCCACGTGGACTACTACAAGCCCGAGGGCCAAAGCGCCAAGTCTCCCCCACCCAAGCCCGGCGAAGCCCTGGCCAAGCGGGCCGTGATCGAAGCCATCCTGGCCAAACACGACATCGCCACCGGCGGGCGCCGCTTCAACGCTGTGCTGGCCACCGCCAGCATCAACGACGCCATCGACTACCACCGCCTGTTTGGTGAACTGCAAAAGGCCAGGAAGCAAGCCGACCCCGGCTTCCAGCCGCTGAACATCGCCTGCGTGTTTTCGCCCCCGGCCGAGGGCAACGCCGACGTGAACCAACTGCAGCAAGACCTGCCGCAGGAAAAGGCCGACAACGAGGTCGAGCCCGACCAGAAGAAGGCAGCGCTCAAAGCCATCCTGGCCGACTACAACGCCCGCTACGGCAGCAACCACGGCATCGGCGAGTTCGACCTGTACTACCAGGATGTGCAAAAACGCATCAAAGACCAGCAGTGGCCCAACGCCGACTTTGCGCACGCCCAGAAGATCGACATCACCATCGTGGTGGACATGCTGCTGACCGGCTTTGACAGCAAGTACCTGAACACGCTGTACGTGGACAAGAAGCTGAAGTACCACGGGCTGATCCAGGCCTTTTCGCGCACCAACCGCGTGCTCAACGGCAGCAAGCCCTACGGCAACATCCTCGACTTCCGCCAGCAGCAAGACCACGTGGACGCGGCCATCGCCTTGTTTTCCGGCGAGAAGTCCGACCCCAAGGCCCGCGAGATCTGGCTGGTCGACAAGGCACCCGTGGTGATCGACAAGCTGGGCGCGGCGGTGCAGAAACTGGCCGACTTCATGCAGTCCCAGGGCCTGGCCTGCGCGCCTGAAGCCGTGACGCAACTGAAGGGCGATGATGCACGCGCCGCCTTCATCAAGGCCTTCAAGGAAGTGCAGCGCCTGAAGACCCAGCTCGACCAGTACACCGACCTGACCGACGACAACGCCACTGCCATCGAAGCGATCTTGCCGCGTGAAGACCAGCAAGCCTTTCGCGGCGTGTACCTGGACACGGCCAAGCGCCTCAAAGACCAGCAGGACAAAGGCAGCACTGGCGGCGACGGCACCAGCGCGGGCGAGGTGGACCAGCTCGACTTCGAGTTCGTGCTGTTCGCCAGCGCCGTGATCGACTACGACTACATCATCGGCCTGATGGCGCGCTTCTCGCAGCAGGGGCAGGTGGGCCGGCAGAAGATGAGCAAAGACGAACTGGTCGGCCTCATCCAGGCCGATGCCAAGTTCATGAACGAGCGCGACGACATCGCCGCCTACATCAACACCCTGAAGGCCGGCGAGGGCCTGAGCGAGCACGCCATCCGCGAGGGCTACACCCGCTTCAAGAAGGAGAAGGACGGCGCGGAACTGGCCGCCATCGCCGCGAAGCACGGCCTGGCAGCCGCCGCCCTGCAGACCTTTGTGGACGGCATCCTGCAGCGGCTGATCTTTGACGGCGAACAGCTCAGCGAGCTCATGGCACCGCTGGGGCTGGGATGGAAGGCCCGCGCTGCGGCCGAAACCGCGCTGATGGCCGACCTGATTCCCTTGCTGACCAAACGTGCCCAAGGCCGCAACATCTCGGGGCTCAGCGCGTATGAGTGAGCAGCCTACCCCTGGCTATCCGCAAGACTTTGCCGAGGTGCTGGGCCACATCCAGCAAGCCCGGCAACGCGTGCTGGCGCAGGCCAACACCGCTCTGATTGACCTGTATTGGCGCATTGGCCAGACCCTGAGCCACAAGGTGGTCCAGGCGGGCTGGGGCAAAGGCGTGGTGAGCGAGCTGGCGCGCTACATCGCTCAAGCCGATCCCACCATCCACGGCTTCAGCGACAAGAACCTCTGGCGCATGAAGCAGTTTTTCGAGACCTACCAGGGCGACGAACAACTCTCGGCACTGGCGAAAGTTTTGCCGTGGACGCACAACACCACCATCTTCTCGCGCTGCAAATCGCCGGAAGAGCGGCGCTTTTACTTGGCGCTGTGCCAGCAGGAGAAGTACACCTCCCGCGAACTTGAGCGGCAGATCGATGCAGCCAGCTTTGAGCGCGCCACCCTGAGCCCGCCAAAACTCTCGGCAGCGCTGAGAGTTTTGCAGCCCGCCGTGGGCGAGGTGTTCAAAGACCGCTACCTGCTCGAATTCTTGGGCTTGCCCGAGCCGCACAGTGAAAACGACCTGAAAAGGGCGCTGGTGCAGCACATGAAAGCCTTTGTGCTGGAGCTGGGCAAAGACTTTTTGTATGTCGGCGAAGAACACCGCTTGCAAGTCGGCAACCAAGACTTCTACATCGACCTGCTGTTCTACCACCGCGGCCTGTCGGCACTGGTGGCCTTTGAGCTGAAAGTGGGCCAGTTCAAACCCGAACACATGGGCCAGCTGAATTTCTATCTGGAAGCGCTGGACCGTGATGTTAAAAAGCCGCACGAGAACCCCAGCATTGGCGTGCTGCTGTGCCGCGACAAAGACGACGAAGTGGTGGAGTACGCCCTCTCGCGCAACCTCTCGCCTGCGCTGGTGGCGCAGTACCAGTTGCAATTGCCTGACAAGAAGTTGATCGCCGCCAGGATGCATGAGCTGCTGGTTGGGCATGAAGGGGTGGGCGGTGAGTGAAGGGGAGAAGCTGGTCCCTAAGCTGCGGTTTCCGGAGTTTCAGGGGGCCGAGGGTTGGATGACAAAACGGCTTGGTCTTGCGCTCAAGTTTCAAGCTGGATTTCCGTTTCCTTCCGCTGGATTTAATGCCACCGATAAAGGACTCAGATTAATCAGAAATCGAGACCTTCGCTCCAACGATCTTGTCGTTTTTTATTCCGGTGATTTCAATCCCGACTTTGTTGTCAATACCGACGATGTATTAGTAGGGATGGATGGCGATTTCACACCAACAGTGTGGAAAAATGGCAAGGCTCTCTTAAATCAACGTGTCGGCAGAATCCTTCCACGAGAGCACAACAACCAACGTTTCCTACTCTATCTTTTGGCTCTTTGTCTAAAGGGTATGGAGGAAGCCACCGCAAGAACTACGGTAAAACACCTTCCTGAATCCGTGACCCGCCAACAGCCGGATTGCGGCAAGTTGTTGATGTGATTGACGAAACTGGCAGGGTTGATCCTGACATCGGATCACCCTGCGGG
>JAYUHS010000176.1:0-99341 GCA_043766715.1 Luteolibacter sp. | reverse complement strand
AGGAGCTTGTCTTTGATAGAGGATTTCATGTGCGGTGTTTTTTCGGTGATTGGATGCACCACCGGAAAGCGCTTACACAGAATTTCTTACACTCCCCTGGAAGGTGGGAAAAAGACAGAGTCCATCGATCTCGGAGGAATCTTCATTTCTCACAACAATATTTACTCGGAAACGTTTGCCAAGTTCGTTTTTGGTTTCCTAGGAATGGAACCGGCTGGAAATACTGCGGTTCCAACTCGAATGACACAACCCCGCAAGCTTTTGCAAGGCTCTTTTCGGAGTTATCAACGCCATAGTAGCACGAAGAGACCACTTTGAGGCTGCGAGCGTTGGCTCCCCCGCCCGGATATCACTGCAGTATCACCTTGTTGGCGAGCCCGTCCGGGGCGTACCCAAGCAAGTTCCAGAGGTCACGGACTTTTTTCAATGTGAAGCGCCCGATGTTGAGCAATGCTTCATCATCCACTCCCGGGACAGTGCGACTAATCAGGCCTGTAGGTTTCATCCGGGTGATTCGCCCAAACACCGGTGATTGCAGTAAATACAGTCTCTTTCATAAATCGATCCTGTTATTGTTTAGCGTGGTGAATAATCCAAGACGAGGCGATTGGATAACTCAATCAGCACGTTCCCCCAAGATTTTTCCCGGG
Organism: Luteolibacter sp.; assembly: GCA_043766715.1. Taxonomy (GTDB): domain Bacteria; phylum Verrucomicrobiota; class Verrucomicrobiia; order Verrucomicrobiales; family Akkermansiaceae; genus Luteolibacter. The sequence goes on along the minus strand of JAYUHS010000176.1, from coordinate 98,691 downwards.
CTATTACCGCCAAACTTCGGAGCCGGCTAATCTATGGGGCTGACAAGCACAGGCGTCACCATGTGCATTGATTCTTCTCTTCAATCGAACGGATTCTTATTACCTCATCGAGATATCGAGTGACACGAGCCAACCCCTTCTGACCAACAATATCCAGCCTGATAGAACTTGCCTCGAGCTCAAAATCGAAACTGGGATCATCAGACATCAGATTCAGAAGCGAAACACGAAGCAGGCCCGCCCGAAGTCCGGGATAGCGCTGAATCGCAATTCGCATAAGAGAGACTTTTTCCGAAGCGGAAATGTCTTTAAGGTCATCGACACGCAACAACTCAGGCGGAATGGCCGTTCGCAGCCTAAGCACCATCATGTGATTAGATACGGTTCCCACGATATCGAAATACTTCATCAACCGCTCGGTGGAATAGACCACCCACGGACTCTGCCAATGAAAGTAATCCTGATGGATGAGCAGGCCGCCCACTTTCAAGCGCGGCATCATCGCCTGCATGACGGGGACAATCACAGACCCGTGTTTGACAATGTCGACATAAATGATCCCCAGTTTCTTGTTGCTTTTCCAAGCTTCCTCGCGCAGGTCGCCTTTGTGCAATTCAACGAATGGCAGATAAGCCTGTGTGTTATACTTCCAAATCTTGTAGAATCCCGCTTCCTCGTATAGGGGGTGCCCCTTCAAACGATTACGGGATGCGCTATTGTGCTCGAAGAGATCATAAACCTCTAGGCGTTTTCCCCGGACGTGCATTCTTTTGAGAGCATCTCCGAAGATTCCGGTTGTGCCGCCTAGGTATGCACCCAACTCGGCAATATTGCTTTTCCCATCATAGCAAAGGCGTGTTAGCAAATAAACGGTGGAAGCCTGCGCGGCATCAAGCATTGATATTTCCGTCTCAGGAAGATGGAACAGATCCGCATCACGAATGGCCATCTCAAGAATGCGGCGTTGATACTTCAATTCAGTCTGATAGGCACCACGCCACCGACGCCGAAGCCGCTTCAGGAAAAGTCGGAGAGTTTTCATAAGGTAATGGGATTGGGACCGCCGGACATTTCGAAGCGTTTTAAATGACCAAGGGGCGACCCGTATCAAATCCGCACGCGGAATTCAATTCTGTGGCGTAAGTCACGGCGTGGAGGAAGGTGGCGCGAGTGTGAGGTAGTGACGATCAGCGCTTGAGGATCGAGTGGAAGGTAGCTCGGAAACGCTTGGTGATGAAATTGAGGACGTAGGCGGCGAGGACCGCGCCTTGTCGGTTGCGGTAGCGACGCGAAATCGTCTTGCTAGGGCCGAATTTCGCAAGTGCGAAACTGAAGAACGTGGCCGAGCCGTAGAAGGGATGAATGGATCGCGCCGGACGGGGTTGTTTGCGGTGGGCCGCGAGGTCATCCGCCAGCCGTTCGGCGAGAGCGGCCGAGCGCAGGTCCGGATTGCCGACGTTGTCCTCCATCCAAGCGTTCGAGACGATGGGGGGATTAGCGGGATCGAGATTTTCCATCAGTCCGCTGATGCCGGAGCCGACGAAATAGGAAACGCCGTAGTCCTCATCGATCCCGAAATCGGCGAGCGCCATGGCGGGGCAGCCGCAGGCGAGCGCCTCGACCAAGGCGGTGCTGCTCACGCTGAGGACGAGCAGGGAACCGGCGATCAGCGCCCTCGGTGAACCATCGACGAGAATGAGGGGCCTGCGTCCCGGCGCGAGCTTGCGGTTGAAGTCGTTCAAATAGGCAAGTGTCCCTTGCCCACCCTTGTGAAGGGTTGCATCCTTTGGGCCGACCCTCAGCTTTACGCAGAAATCGAGATGCGGGTGCAGTTCGGAGAGTCTGGAAAGCTCCTCGAAAATGTGGAATTTTTCCTCCCTCGTCCTTGGCACGGAGGGTTGGTCGAAGAAGATCACGTTCCGACGCTCCGGCGCGAACTCGAAGCCCAACGAGCCGATGACCGTCACTGGCCCTAGGTCGAACGAATTATTGTCCTGGAAATCACCGTAAGCCCGCCGCAGGGCATTGAAGCACTGGTGGTCCTTCTTGGAATTGAGGATGACGAGGTCCGCGGGCATTCTAGCGGAGAATCCGTCATGGTGATGGCGGAAGAGAATACCCGGATAAATTGTGGCGATCAGCGGTCTGCCACCGAGAAATTCCGTGTGCTGGAGGATCTCAAAAAACCTCCGGCAACTGGTATTTTCAGCGCTGAGGACCACCCAGTCGTAGTCGCTCCGGCGCAGGACGTCGATGGTTTCCTGAATGCCTAGGACGTGCCGGGGTGGGCCGCCGAGGATGGTTTGGATCTGCTCGTCAGAGATTTGATCTAATCTCACGCGCATGACTACGTGGTCTCCGGCGATGCCGTGTTTGGAAAGCGCGGCCTCGAGAATCTGATTCGCTCGAACAAAGGAATCGAAGGTACTGATATAGGCGATCTTCATGGCTTGCCGGTATCTGAATTGCCATCATCCGCTTCTTTCCGAATCGCTTCAGATTTGCATCCCAGCCGAGCCCTGATGAGATCCACGAATTTTCTGCGCAATCTTGCGATGGATCGCTTCATATTTTTCGGCTGCCTTCCGCCCTTATCGAGCAGCAACCAATCGAGTTTTGTTTTCAGAGTGAGAAACTCCGGTGGAAGTTTAGCAGGCGCGGGCATGAGCCTTTGCTCGACATCGTGCGGTGGAAGAGGGTTATTGGAGACTCCGGCCTTAATGAGATCATTAAGGCCCGCAACAATTGCCATGGGCGAGAACTCCGGTGAAAATCCCTTGAATCGGAGCCAGTCCTCAGAGGGCCGTTGATCGAAAAGTTCATGGGACAGCCTGGCGATTTCAGAGAGGCAGATCGAACATCCAGAACCGTGGAAGTAATGCGTTCCGTAGTTGCTGGAAATTCCAAAATCCGAAAGGATGTAAGAAGGTATACCCTGCCCGACCGCATCGAAAAACGCCGTGGACGAAATGCTCAGCAACGCCGTCGAAGCGCGAAGGATCTCGTCCAAAGGCTCATAACAGATAGTCAAATTTTCCGGCAGAATGAACCGCTGGAGGATGAAACGGGAGATGTGTTCGTTCTGGCGATGGAAAGTCACACCTTTGGGTAGTGTCCTAGGCTTGATGACGATTTGCCAGTCCGGATTCGCCAATGCAATACGCACCAGTTGGGAGTATAGATAAAACTTCTCGTGGTCGAATTTAGGGAAAAGTACCTGCTCCGCGAACACGATTTGTTTTACCTCCCGCCAAGAAGTTATAGAAGTCCCGGCAGGTGGAGCGTTCCATTTATTGTGACGGTCGATCCCGATAATAGGCATCAAACCAGAGCGTTCGAGGGTAGAGTGTTCTTCAAACGCCACTGTCTTCATGTGGTCTTCCGGCGAGTTGAGCGCGATTAGATCATAACCAATTCGCCAGCTGAGGCCATCTTCGAACAATTTGAGGATCAGTCCATTATATCCGGTAAACAGGAGGGGTCGCGTTCCCGTTTTGGAAAAACTGTCGTTTACTTCGTTCCAGATCGAGCGAAGTCGGCTGCCGGGCAAATAAGGGCCAATCGCGTCACACGATTTTATTTCAGGAAGTTTCCAGATTTCGTCGGTGGACTGGACGCGAAGAACGGCAATACCTCCATCCTTCATCCCCGGGTAGTCGAAATCTCCGACAATAACGAATTTTAGGTGCCAACCTGCTTCGATGAAATAGGGCACTAAATTTCGACATGCGAAATACTGGCTGTCCGAATCGAAGACAAGACAAGCAACGCGGGGCGACTTCTTCTGAGCGTGAGGAGAATCTAAGGTCATGTCAGCTCCAGATAGTTGACGATTTCACGGATGCACCCGGCACCGCCGGGAGTCTGCAAGTGAAGATCGCAGCAGCTTTTCACCCTAGCCACCCCGTCGGAGGGACAGATGGAAAGGCCTGCAAGTTGCAGGCAATCCAGATCGTTGATGTCGTCGCCGACGTAGGCGATGTCATCCCAGTGAAGTTGCTTTGTGCGGAGCCAATCGGAGAGGGCGGACAACTTGTCATCACAGCCGTGGATACATTCGACTCTGAGTTTCCTCGCACGCATTTCGACGACGGGATTTTTCTCCTTCGAAAGAATCAGGATCGGTAAGCCGTTTTTCCGGGCGATTTCGATCCCCATTCCATCTCGGCGGTCACAACGGACGGTTTCGGTCCCATCTTGAGACACCGTCACCTTGCCATCTGTGTGAACGCCGTCAAAATCAGTCACGAGAGCCTTGATCGGACGGTTCGGAATTTTACGTCCTGCTTTTCCGGCGGTGTCGTTCGCTTGCAGGAGGTCCTGCATGTCGTCGATGTCGAAAGGAGTACTGCGGGATTCCACCGCCATGACGCGGCCGATGAACCGGTTCAGTCGCTCCAGAAACGCGGCGGCTCCGAATCCATACACCGCTCCCGTTTCCCGATACTCTGGCTCCCGATCCTGACGGCGCTGGCGGATTCCAAGGTAATCGTGATTAACCCCTTCCAAGCCGTCATCATTTGCCTTGGGTTTCCAAAGAAATCCGTGGGAAGGAACCGCCAAGAAGGTCGATTCAGCTTTCCCTTCGATCAAAGGGCGAAGGACATTGGTGACATCCTCCGGACTGGTAAATGGAGAGGTGCACTGCAAAAAGGCGACAAACTGCGGCATTTCGCCCGAATTCTCAAGCTCGAGAAGCACATGCTGGATCGCGGATTCCGAGGAACATTCGTCCCCGGCCAAATCCGTTGGCCGGGTAATGATCCGAGCTCCCGCACCGCGTGCCGCATGGGCGATTTGTGGGCAATCGGTGGTGACATATACCTCGGAAATCAATTCGCTCCCCAACGCTGCCTTCACCGAGCGACAGATCAATCTTTCACCCGCGATTTTCCGGAGATTCTTCAGCCTGAGCCCCTTTGAACCGCCTCTCGCGGGTATGATGGCCACGCATCTCATCGCAAGGCTTGGAAACGGTCGGGCTTCAGCTTCTGCTTTTGGGGTTTCTCGATGTCAAGAATGTCCTCGTGCTTGAAGGTCAAGGCTGCGGAAACGTGATCGAGGTCGCGGCAGAGCTTTCTCAGACCATCCGGCTCTAGGCTGGCAGAGTGGTCCGTCCCTTTCCAAGTCCGGTCGAGGGTGAAATGGCGCTCGATCCATTGGGCACCCAACGTCATCGCCGCAATGTCCGCAGCGATTCCCAAGTGGTGACCGGAGAATCCGATCTTATCCACGCGCTTGCCGTATTTCTCGATCAGCGTGGTGATCTCACGGAGGCAGAGTTCGTTGAACGCAACGGGATAACCAGAAGTGCAGGCATACACGACGAGATCCTTTGCACGTCCCCGCTGTTCATAGAAATCGATTACCTGATCGATCTCATCGCGAGTGGTCATGCCGGTAGAAACGTGGATTTTTCCTTTGAAGTTTTCTGCGAGGTAACCTTGAAGTTCGAAGTCTAAATTAGTCGCGGAAGGAATTTTGATCAGCACCGGATCCAACGTGCAGATTTCTTTCGCAGATTCCAGATCCCAGACTGAAGTCGCGTAGGCGATCCCGAATTCTTCGCAAAATGCCTTTAGCTCGGCGTGCTGTTCGACCGTGAATTCCAGAAACTCGCGGTGCTCGCCGTAGGTGGAGCCGTAGGAATTCGCCGGATTCGGATGCGGTGCGTTATACTGTTCCGCAGAAAGAAGAGCTTTTGGATTTCTCTTTTGAAACTTCGCAACATCCGCCTTGCAGATCATGGCCGCCACCCGGATGTGCTCTTTTGCGATTTCCATGTCTCCCTTGTGGTTGCAGCCGATCTCTGCGATCACCATAGGGCGCTGCGTAACTTCAATCTTGGTCATTTAAAACGATTTTAGGGTATGTTGTTGGTAATGGAAATATTCAGATGGGCATGGTCCCAAGCTTTTGGAGATGAACGACCCACAAGAGAAGGAAAGAATGTCGAAATCGGCGGGATGAATGTAGATGGCCTTACACCCGTATCAGAACCATTTCGATTGGGGAGAAACGAATAATGACGACCAAGAATCCGGTCAATTGTTTTTCCCAAAGACAGTCGAAGAACGAACCTCGTATGATCGACTCAAGTAATCTGCCTTTGATCTGGGCAAATATCCGTTCACGGCGGCGACAACTTTACCGGAATCCCGTTTTCGTCCGCCGTTTCCCGACGAGAAAAGAATTCGCGCACAAAAGGTTCCGGCCATTTAATTTTTGAGCGCCCCGGGACATCGAAACAGCGCTGGGACAGTGTACCGCGACCTTGGTTGGTTGCGAGTAGGAGATTGACGAATTGCTTCACCCGCTGGGTTTTCGGCGTTACCGCTACGGTCCAGAACTCGTTCAGCCCAGAGCTGAACGTGAGCTCCGGCAAATCATAGACTGCGGTCCCGAGGGCGATCACCGGGACGTGGTGTACGAGCCCAGAAATGCCGACGGAACTGTTAATATTTACCACTCCACGCGAGTGCGAAAGCAATGTCGGGAGGTGGACGCGGTCGACATAGAGAATTCGTCCGCCACCGAGACGGTGGTCCAAGCCGGCGATTAGATCGGTGTAATCCTTATAACCACGGTCCATCGGGTGGACTTTAAACACTAGTTTGGTCTCGGCTGGGGCGTGCTTTTCGAAGGAATTCACCACCTTCTTGATGAATTGCTCAATGGATTTGAAGTCCGAACACATCGTGATCTGGGTATCGCTGTGGACTTGAAGCGGAACGGCATAATAATTTCCCGACATTGCACCGGCAAACAATGAGTCGAACTCGCTATCCCTGCCGCGCTCGATGAAACGCCAGAGGTGGATCACGCCATGTTTGAAGTGGCTCCAGAGTTTCATTTCCCGCTGGTCCACGAAATTCGGAAACAACGGTGAGGTGATCCGGCTGAGGAAGAAATTGGTGCAAAAGGCAAAAAGCTTAGCTGATGTGCTGACTTGGCAGAGTTCTTGCGGTGTCTCCACCTGTTTCGGCGGAGGGCCGCCGGCGAGCAACTTGTCCCAGGCTTTTGCCAGCGTCGGCAGAGGTAACGCCTTGCGGCTGAAAACTGTAACGCAGTTTGGGCGAATCAACCCGAGTTCGAAAACCTGACAACCAAGATCCTTTTCGTCAGCGAGTTTCCAAGCAACTTGGTTATATGGCCGATAGTGATTATACAGAAAAAAAGTGTCGTAATTCTCGGCTCGCACGAGGTCACGGAGCCATAAATCGAAATCCTCCAATGGTTTGCGGAACATGTGCGTCCGAATTCCCCTGAACTTGTAAATCAGATCCGGGGCGCAGAAGAAAACCTTTCCTACCTCATGCCCGGCATCTTTCAAATCCAGTGCTAGCCTAGACATCCCTGCCTCCCAATCGCCCTGCACGATCAAAATCTTGCGTTTTTTGGCAGGTGAATTTTTCTCAGTCACAACCACGTTTTTTTCCGCCACGGACTGACCCACCGAAAGGGCGTGCTCCGTAGGCGTTTCCAAACGGAAATCTTCAAGGAATGGGGAAATCAGCATGTTAAAGATCCGTCAAAGCATCGAATGATGTTCGTTTAATTTTAGGAAGTGGTTCGAAACGTCAAACCCGTTATTAATTTATTTTGGGAAGGCTAAGGTTTGAGCAAGTCCAGTCAACTCCCAAAAGACTGGGCGTCTTTCAAAAAGGAGATCACCTCTCGAGGAGTCCTAATACGCTTATGATTTGTATTTTACGACTTCTAAAATGGCGAAAACCCCCACGTCCGCACTCGGGATTTGGGACAGCATTCTCTTGCAGTAACAGCCACCCTGTTCACTGGCGATCTGGGAACGACTAAGTCCAATCAGATCATCTTCGCCCCGTATTCGGATCCTTTTTTGACTATGACACTTCCGAGTCGTCAACATTGCTTCTCTCGAAAAAACCCCATGGAAACCATCAAAATTGGCTCCGGCGCTAGGGATCGAACCTAGGACCTAGTGATTAACAGTCACCCGCTCTGCCGCTGAGCTACGCCGGATTTACCCCGTATGTCGGGGCGGGCGGAACATGGAATTCTGAGCCGTCTTGTGGCAAGGGAAAAATTCCATGATTCTGAAAAACAGATTTCCAAGGAATCGCTACGATTCGAGACGCGGGATTGCGCCATTTCAACGGATCTGACAATTTTCCGATCATCCGCATGAGAGGAAAGTTGAAACATCGTTGGAGCGTCGGGAACAACTATCTCGCCGGCATCACCACCGACGACTGGTTTCGGCTGCTCCGTACGAACCGCTTCGCGGTGGATCCTGCTTACTGGCACCGCGCTGTCTTTATCACCTTGGCCAGCGCGATGAATTCGTATTTCAGGAAAAAGGAAAGGAGGCAATTTCACGCATCGATTGCCGCCACGAAAATTCAGCCGCCGGTTTTTATTCTTGGCCATTGGCGGTCCGGCACCACCCACCTGCATAACTTACTAGCCCGTGATCCCCAATTTGCCTTTGCAAATACCTATCAGGTCGTCAATCCGCACACGTTTCTCACCACCGAGGCTTCTCACACCCAGCGTTTCGCGTGGATGGTGCCGAAAACGCGTCCCATGGATGGGATGGCACTGAATTTCCAAACACCCCAGGAAGACGAGTTCGCGCCCTGTCTAATGAGCCTGCGCTCGCTCTATCTGGGGATCAGCTTTCCACGGAACGAAGATCGATACGCCCGCTACCTGACATTCGACACGGTGCCGCAAGCTGAAATCGACGAATGGAAATCTGCCCTCTTGTGGTTTCTAAAAAAGCTCACGCTCAAATACGAGCGTCCGCTCATCCTCAAGTCCCCTCCCCACACCGCCCGCATCCGACTTCTGCTGGAAATGTTTCCCGGCGCTCGCTTCGTCCACATCCACCGAGACCCCTATCAAGTGTTTCAATCCTGCCGTCATTACTATGACACTGCGACTTGGTTCAGCTACCTCCAGCGGCCTGATAGAAAAATGATCAATGACCAGATCATCGCTCGTTACACCCGGCTTCACGACGCATTCTTCGCCCAGCGCGACCTGATTCCTGCGGGCCAGTTTCACGAAATGAGTTTCGACGCGCTCGAGCGCTCCCCGCTAGAATCCATCCGTCATCTTTACGAAAAACTTGGAATCGCTGGCTTCGAGACCTTCCAACCCGAACTCAAACGCTACGTGGATTCCCTGACCAGCTACCGTAAAAACCGCTTTCCTGAGCTGGAGACCACCATGCGAGCACGGATTGCAGACGAGTGGAAACGCAGCTTCACCGCATGGAATTACCCGCCATGAGCCACACTCCACCTCAGTTCGCTCCCGGACCGCCGGGCCATTTCCTGTTGGGGAGCTTGCTTGATTTCCGCCGCGACGTGCTCGGTCTCGTCGTCGATTCTGCGGCAAAATATGGTGACATCGTCCGAGTCCGGTTAGGACCACAGATCGTCCACTTGGTGAATCATCCCGATCTCATCGAGCAAGTCCTCCAAAAACGCGCGGCGAACTACGACAAGCGCACCCGCAGCTCTGCTTCGATCAAATCCGTCACTGGCGACAGCTTGCTTACCTGCAACGGAGAATTCTGGAGACGCCAGCGCCGCATGGACCAGCCCGCGTTCCACCACTGCCAGATCGCCCGTTTTGCGGATCAGATGACAGCCGCCGCCACCTCGATGTTAGGCCGCTGGCGGACCGGGCCTCAGACCCTCGATATTTCCTCCGAGATGGCCCGGCTCACCTACTCGATCGTCGGCCAGACGCTATTCAGCTTCGACACCGGCGAGGACGCAGAAACGGTAGAAAAAGCCATGCGCGTGATCCTGCCACACGTTTTCAATCGCCTTGGAAATCTCGTCAATCCACCTCTTTGGTTCCCCACCCCGGCGAACCGCCGTTTCCGCCGCTCGCTCTCCGAAGTTGACCGCGTCGTTTACCGCATCATCGACCAGCACCGCGAGGCTCAGCAAAATGGCCAGCCAGAAAACGACCTCCTCGCCATGCTCATGAGCGCCCGCGACGGCGCAACCGGTGCTGGGCTTAGCGATTCGCAACTGCGGAATGAAACCATCACTTTCCTCCTCGCTGGCCATGAGACCACGGCCAACGCGCTCACTTGGATCTTCTATCTGATTTCCCAACACCCGGAAGTCGAACAGCAACTCCTTGAGGAAATCACCACCGTCCTCGCCGACCGGACACCTACCCTAGCAGACATTCCCAAGCTCGCCTACACCAAGACGGTCATCCAAGAATCCATGCGTCTCTATCCGCCGATCTGGATTATCGAGCGACGTGTGATCGCAGACGACATCATCGGCGGCTACACGCTGCCTGCGGGTTCTGCGGTCGTGATCTGTCCGTATGCCCTCCACCGTCACCCCGCTTTTTGGACGGAGCCGGAAAAGTTCGATCCCTCACGTTTTCAAAACGGCACGCCTGAGGCCTATATCCCCTTCGGTGCTGGACCAAGGTTCTGCATTGGCAACGAGTTTGCGATGTTAGAAGCCCAGCTCATCACCGTGATGGTCCTGCAAGCCTTCCGGCTCAGGCTCGTCCCCGGCCACCCCATCGAGCCGCAGCCAGACATCACCCTACGCTCGAAGCACGGGATGCAGATGACACTGCATCCACGAAGCTCGACTTAAATCCCACGTTGAACGAAACCTTTGTTTCCTCATAATTTTACCAATGAAAACAATCTTCACATGGCTCGTCCTCATTCTAACGATTTCGCCACTCATCGCCGCAGAAGATCCAGCTCATGGAGAACTCCGGACCTTGCGGACAGAAATCATCTCCGCCATCACCCAGGGCGACATCGATACGGTGCTTCAACACGTCCATCCTAACGTCGTTATCACGTGGCAGAACGCAGAAGTCTGCCGCGGCCCGCAGGGACTCAAGGCATTCTTCGAGCGCATGGGTAAAAAATCTTTCAAAGGCTACAAAGTCCCTCCCACTCCAGATGAACTCACCATCCTGCATGGCGACAACACCGGAATTTCCTTCGGCGAGACCGTCGCGGAATACAACCTGCTAGGAAAAACCTACGAAATCAAAAGCCGCTGGACTGCCACCTTAGTGAAGGAAAACGGCAAATGGCTGCTCGCCGCCTATCACATTTCCATGAACACGCTGGACAACCCGCTGCTCACCGCCGCCAAGCGCGGCATGGCAGTGGCCGCCGTGGTCGCCCTCGGTGTCGGGCTGATCCTCGGCAGGCTACTCGCCAAACCGAAAGCAGCCTAACCGCCCGCTGCCAGCGTCACCACCTCCACCCGCGAGCCTTCGCTCACCATTACGCTGCCGCAGTCACGCGGAAATACCGCCTGTCCATCAAGCTCCACCACGCACGGCTTGCTGCCGTAGCCGACGCTTTCTAGCAGCGCGGTCACCGTCATCGTAGCTGCGATTTCGTGGGGGCTTCCATTGAGTTGAATCTTCATCATCGGGAAAAAGTTAGCACCATTGCGCCAGTTGTTCAGGGAAGGGACAGTTCGCACAGTCCGACGAATCCTCGAGACAGAAGTCCTGATAGACCTGTAGTAGCGCTTGGTGATGACACACCCGCCGCACCCACGGCTGCGAGGCTTTTTGCGAGCCAAATAGCCGTAACGCGCATCGCTTCACCTTCTCGTTCGCCGCTGAGTTTCGCAGCTTAAAGTAGGACTTATAGGTCATGCCATCTTCGCGCATCGCCAGCGGTGCGAGGTGGTTCGCGACGAGTTCCAGTGCTTGAGATTTCCCAAAAAGCGCGACCCGCCGTGGCGATGCTGCCGACTCTAACGTATGCCGATAGGTCCAAAAGTCATGCTCCAAGCTTACGAGGAAATCGATGAGCGGCTTCACTTGAAATGGCCGGGCGAGCGCTAGTTTGCGGTACTGCGGCCACACTCGGACCACGGCTCCCAGTGCAGCCACCCGCCGGTGGGGATGGTTTGCGGGACGCTGGCCCGAAGTTTTCCATGGGATTTGCCGGTTCTCCGCAGTTTCATAGCGCCCACGGATCTTCCACCATGTGTCCCATAAGGTGCGTAAATAATCCTTGGTATCAGACGGCGCGAGTTCGTGCCGTTCTGCCGATAGAAATCCCGCCGTTCCGAAAAGAATCGACTCCGCAGACTCCCCCTCCGCCTTCAGCAGCGAGAGCGGCGCACGCTGCGCCAGAAGTCGCATGGCAAGCGCATTCCCGCGATATCCCAGCGTTTCTGCCGTGGCTTGAAACAATGCCGCATCTCGCCCGTGAGCATCTGCCGTCCGTAGCCAGCGCCCCGCCTTGGACTCCGCCCGAAACATCGCCGCCTCTGCTAGCAGACGATCAATCGCCCCCACCGGCAGTCCCTTGAGCGGCGCGACACAACGCCCAGGATGTGCGATCGCTACCTCGCGCTGGGGACGACTCAGCGCATCCGAAAGGCGCATTTCAGGGATCACCACTTGCGGGATTTCCCGGTGATCCGAGGTCCGCGTGTAGATCCGCCGGGCGTCCGCTTGGAACACCACATGCAGCACCACCTCGCGGAATGCTGGGTTCTCTGCATGGCCGTGGCCCTCCCAGTCCGCCGCTGATGGATCAAGCTCTAGCGGCCCCGTCCGCAGTTCTCCATCGATTTCCACCGCCGTCTGGATGAAATCCGGACCCGCCCCACGGTTCCACTCGCCGAATTGCACGATCCGCACGCGCTTGCCAGTCGTCGTTTTAAAGTCGCGACCGAAGGCTCCGCTAAACCACAACGCCTGCAACTCCAGCTCAGACGGCAGTTTATCCGCCGCCGTTTCTTCAAACGCCAATGGAGGATGCCAGATTGATTCAAGTAAAAATCCGTAAGTCATAGATCGGAAAAAGCAGGCATTTCAGGGTTTCGCCGGGGCCGGTGCCGGTGGGTCGAGAATGTCCAGCCAGCCCTTGAGCGACTCTGCTTCCTGCAGCGGCCCGTAGGTGATCCGCGCATCTCGGAGTCCCCGGACTGCGCTGTCCTTGCGTCCCGCCGCGCGGTCGATGGCGATGATTTCTAAATCCTGCCGCAACTTATCCTCGGTTTTCACGTAGAGACCCTTCGCCTTCCGGAACCATTGCACGGCTTGGATTGGATCTTTCCACTCTAGCATGTCGAGGCCCAATGCCTCCGCCAAGACGCCGCTTTTCATCCGTTCCACCGCTTTCGCTAACTGACTGTTCCGCTCCTGTGGATCTTTCTTCCACTCTAGCACGGCTGCCCGCAGCGCGCGGAACTCGATGTCGCCGTCCTGTTTCTCGCCGCTTCCGTCGAGATGCTTAAACGGCTTGTAGAGCGGATCGCCTAACACCACGCCTTGCCACGAGGTCGCCGGGATGGCCATCCAGCAAGCTTCCGCCCAAGTGTAGCCCGCAAGCAGGCGCTGCTGGATGATTCCGAAATCATGGGTCAGGTGCAAATAGGGTTCGTAAACATTCCCGACCGTCACAGCCGCGCCGCCCTCGAGTAAGGCCCCGCTCCAGTTTTTCGAAGCATCCGTGAGTTGCTCTGCGCTGAACGAATGCAGATGCATCGCCACAGCCCCTTTCCGGAACGCGAACCGATTGTTTAGAAATGGCCCGCTCACATGAGCATCATACCAGCCGTAGTAGAGCGACGCGTCCGTCATCGGATAGTTTTTCGGCAAGGTGTCGTTGAAGCGATCCACCACCGTCGGGATGCCGACGGCGTTATTTTCCTTCACCACCGTCTCTAGCCACGCATCGCCCTGCGGGATTTTATTCGCGATGTCCACGTAGGCCCGGCCCCACAGCCCGGTCTTCTCGACCGCCACTGCATCCCGAATCATCCGCTCGCAGGTCGCGAAAGTCGGCGCATCGATCCGTGCCGTAAGGACGAGAAACGGCAAATTTGCCTCAGAAATCGACTTGGTGCTTTGGTAAAATTTATTTTGGAGCACCGAGTCCGTCGGCAGTCCTTCCACTCCGAACATCGCCAACTCCGAGTCCACGGAAGCCTCATCGTGGCCCGCCATCGGGTTCGCCGGCGGTGGATCTCCCGGCTTCGGCGCAGGCTTGGGTGCCGGCTGGATCCGCAGCGGCACTCCGCGCATCGTCACCAGCACGCGGATTTTATTGATCACCGGCAGCGTCACTCCGCCGCTTTCGGACTGCCGTTTCCACCACGCCCGCGCCTCGAACTCGCGGCGTAGCGGTTTGAGAATCGTCCGGTCGTAGTCGTCTCTGGAAATATCCGCCCGCGGCGGCATGTCCAAGGCGATCACATTCTCCTCGGGGATACCTCGTGCCTCACGGTAAATTTCCGCTAATTTCCGCGATTCCGGCACCGTCGAGTTATAAACGATGGCCACTTGTTCTGGTGAAATCGCCGCCTGCGAAACCGCCGGAAATTCCGCAAGCAGGAGGAAACTCACGAGGAAATTTTTCATGGTGCGGAGCATGGCCCGAAGCCTACCGGATGCAAGACCCGGCACGTATCACAGCGAAATCCGTAGTCCATCCCACGCCAACTTCACCCCCGCCGGGAGTTCTACGCTAGGCGATCGGGCATCATATTCATGGCTGAGGTGCGTCAACCATGTCTGCTGCGCCCCTGTCGTCGCCGCCGTTGCCAGCGCCTCGGCCAGCGAAAAATGCGTGGGATGCGGAGCCGTCCGCAGCGCGTCGATCACGAGCACATCCACCCCACGCAGTAGTGCCATCGTCGCCGCGGGGATTCGTTTCACATCCGGCAAATACGCCAGCGATTTCGCCCCCGGGGATTCGAATAAAAATCCCACTGTCTCCACCGAGGCATGCTCCACCGGCAGCGGAGTCACCCGCAGATCCCCATAGAAAAACGGCCCGGTAATTACCCTAGCGTCCGGCCTCACATAGCCCTCAATCTCCCGCTCCGGGAAAAACGCCCAGCCAAACATCTTCTGCAGCATTTCCATGCAGCCCGCCGTCGCATGAAGCGGTAGCGGCTCACGTTTCCTCCAGCAAAACGCCCGCAATTCATCGAACCCCGCCACGTGGTCCAGATGACCATGAGTATAAATCACCGCATCGATCTCCCGCAGGTTTTCCCGCAGTGCCTGTTGGCGTAAATCCGGCCCCGAGTCCACCAGCAACGTCACCTCCCCTGCCCTCACCACCACCGACGAGCGACACCGCTTATTCAGCGGCTCATCCGACGCGCACACCGCACAATCGCAACCAATGACCGGCACCCCCACCGAAGTCCCCGTTCCCAGAAATGTCATCGAAAAATCCGCCACGGCGGGAAACTTACACACCACGCCGATCTCCGGCAACCGCCGATGAGTATCCATCACCACCCCAGTCCTCATCAGTTCCCGGCCATGAAATTCAGGGCAAAAAACCTCAGTTCCCCCAAAGCTGGAGCCGCTGGTCGGAATTGAACCGACGACCTATTCATTACGAATGAATTGCTCTACCCCTGAGCTACAGCGGCGTCTCGCGATGCCGGCGGAACGAGAACAAAGCGACTGACGACCCGCAAGCTAGAAATTCCCACCCATCCGTGACTATTTACTTTTTTCACCGCCAAGGCGCCAAGGAAAGCAAGTTTTCAGACCTTTTAAAAAAAACGAAGCACCAGTCTTTCCTTGGCGCTCTTGGCGGCTTGGCGTTTTAAATTCTCTTATTTCAAGCAGAAGTCCCTGCCTAGGATTTCCGTTTGAAATGCTTCACAATCGCCGCGGTGAGGCCCGGGATGTCGTGCTTTGCCGCTTCAAACGCGGGCTTCACGCCTTTTTTCCGGAGCGTCTCGCTGGTGACTGGACCGATGCTGGCGGCGACGCAGTCTTCCGGCCAATCCATGCCGAGATCGAAAAAATGATCTACGGTGGAGCTGGAGGTGAAGGTGATCATATCCGCTCCCTCTTCCTCGATCCGGGCACGTGCGCCGGTGGGATCTGTCGTTTCTGCGACCGTCTGATAGGCGACGCAGTTATCGACAATTGCGCCGAGAGCGGTCAGCCCCTCGCCGACGATGTCGCGGGTTTCCGCCGCTTTGACCCAGAGCATGGTGAGATTCTCGATGTCCTCTTTTTTAAAAGCTTCGATCAGCCCTTCCGCGACGAAGCGCTCGGGGAGGAGGTCTACTGCGAAGTGGTATTCGCGGATTTTTTTCGCCGTGGTCTCACCGATCGCTGCGATCCGTGGGTTGCCGAGGCTGCGGGCATCGGCGTAGGAGGCGAAGAACGCATCGAAAAACCGCTCAACGCCGTTCGGACTGGTGAAAATCAGCCAATCATATTCGTGGGCGTGGGTGACGAGTTCGGCGAATTCGCGGCGATCCGGCGGCCCTTCGATGCGGATCGTGGGGAGTTCGATCACCTCCGCACCGAGGTCGCGCAGCGCCTTGCTGAGTTCTCCGGCTTGCTCGCGAGTGCGGGTGACGACGATGCGCTTGCCGAAAAGTGGCCGTTTTTCGAACCAATTGATTTTCTTGCGCTCATTCACCACCGTGCCGATCACGGCGACGGCGGGTGAGCTGAAATTTTCCCGATCCGCGATGTCGGCGATGTCAGTGAGCGTGCCTTCGATGGTTTTTTGTGACCCCGTAGTGGCCCAGCGGGTGAGGGCGATGGGAGTGTCCGCAGCGGCACCGTGCTCGATGAATGATGCGCAAATTTCGCGAAGTCGGGCCACTCCCATCACGAAGACTTTGGTGCCCGGAGCTTGGGCGAGCTGCTGGTAGTCCACCGAGCTGAAGCCCTTGGTCGGGTCCTCGTGACCGGTGAAAATCGTGAGTTGGGTGTTGTGATCGCGGTGAGTCACCGGGATGCCGGCGTAGGCGGGACCGGCGATGGTCGAGCTGATGCCGGGGACGATTTCGAAGGTCACACCCGCCGCTGCAAGCTCCGCTGCTTCCTCGCCCCCACGGCCGAAAATCATTGGATCGCCACCCTTGAGCCGGACTACATTTTTCCCGGCCTTGGTTTTCTCGACGATGAGGCCGTTGATTTCATCCTGAGGCACTGAGTGGAATTTCGCGCGCTTGCCGACGTAGATTTTCTCACAGCCTGCCTTGGTCCAGTTGAGAAGCTCCGGGCTGCTGAGTGCATCGTAAACTAGCACATCGGCCAGCTCGATGCACTCCTTGGCGCGAAGGGTGACGAGGCCGAGATCGCCAGGACCGGCGCCGACGAGATAACAGGTTCCAGAGGTGCTCATGAAAGGGAATTGAAGAGTTCGAGTGCGATTAAAATTGGGTCCATGCCGTGGGCTTCGCCGGAGCGTGGAGTACCGCCTTCATCGGGGAAGACGCGCGCTTTGAGAAAAATTTCGCCGTTGGAAATCGTCGAGTAAACCCCGACCGGCGTGTGACAACCGCCGTCGAGCAGGCGGAGAAATTCTCGCTCCGCTGTGATTCGTAGCCACGTATCGCGGTGTCCGATCGCTTCCGCAAGGGCTCGGCTGGCGGGATCGTCCGCTCTGACTTCTAGGCCGATCGCGCCTTGGCCAGCGGCGGGGAAAAATTCGTTTTCATCCAGCCGGGTGACAAAAATTCCGGGAATGCCAGCGACCTCCTCGCAGTCGGTGAGAGGGACTTGCGGGATGAAATCCAAGCGCACCAGCCCGGCCTCAGCGAGTAAGATGGCATCGTAATGATCGCTCTCGGCGAGTTTCCGCAGCCGCGTCGGCACGTTTCCGCGGAGGTCGGCGATGGTTACGTCCGGTCGCAGCCACTCCATTTGTTTTGCCCTGCGGACACTGCTGGTGCCGACCCTAGCGCCGACCGGCAGCGCTGCGAGACCGCCGGGTTTCCGCATGACTAAAATATCCCGAACTGGTGCTCGTTCGAGGACCGCTACGAGGGTGAAGCGCTCCTGCAAAACGGTGGGTAAATCCTTCAGACTGTGCACCGCGATGTCGATTTCCCCGGCCTCAAGTGCCTCCTCGATTTCCTTGATGAACACGCCCTTATCAAAGGTCCCCTCCGCCTTCGCGACCTCGGCTAGGGCAACGTCGGTCCGCCGGTCGCCGGTGGTGGTGATGACCTGCCGGACGATTTTTCTCCCGGGAAATGCGGCAGCCAGCGCCGCTTCCGTGGCGGTGGCTTGCATCAGTGCCAGCTCGCTGCCGCGGGTGCCGACGATGATCGGGTTAGAGGATTCGTGCATCTCAGGTTCCGGGTAAAATTTGTTTTTCGAGTTCGTCGTCGATGATCCGTTCGCACTGCTCGATCTGGAGTTGGCGGCGGGTGCGCGCTTCTTCGGCCAGTTGTTCGAGGGTGTCGATGTCGTAAAGGTAAACCTCCTCAATTTCGCCCACCGCTGGGTCGATATCGCGCGGGACGGCGATGTCGATGAAGAAAAGGGGCCGATATTTCCGCGCTCGTCTGGCCTTCTCGACATCTGCCCGCTGGATGATCGTATGGGGCGCACCGGTTGAGGAAATCACCACATCCACCCGAGCAAGAACCCGCTGCCAATCGTCGAACCGAACCGCGCTGCCACCCATTTCAGCGGCAAGTTGAACGGCTTTTTCAAACGATCGATTGGTCACAAAGATCGTCTTAGCACCACGGGAGACCAGACTTTGCGCGGTGATCCGACTCATTTCGCCCGCCCCCATGATCATCACTTCGCTGTTTTTCAGATGGCCGAAAATTTTCTCCGCGAGATCCACTGCGACGTTGCCTACAGAGGTTGAGCCTTGTTGAATCGAGGTGTCTGTTCTTACCTTTTTGCCAATTCCGAACGACCGTTGGAAAAGCTTATTTAAGACCGATCCAGTCGTTCCGGCTTCGAGTGCCGATTGATACGCTTGTTTGACTTGGCCGAAGATCTCGGTTTCTCCGAGCATCATCGAGTCCAGTCCGCTGACGACCCGGCAGAGGTGGCGGGCGGCCGCGGATTTTTCCTTTCGGTAAAAATGGGCAGCGACGCTGGAATCCACATCGATTTTTTCAGCCAGCCGAGTCTCGATGCGGGTAAAGGTGGCCCGCGCATCTTCCGCAGCGAGGTAGAACTCGGTGCGGTTACAGGTGGAAATGACCACGGCCTCGGACGCTTCGGCGAGGGTGACGAGCTCTGCAGCGGCCGCTCCCAGTTTCGGCATTCCCACAGCAAATTTCTCCCGCACCTCCACGGGGGCGGTGCGGTGATTGAGGCCGAGACAAAGGAGTTCCATCAGACGAATGCAAAAACTGCCAACGAGAGGACGAATAACGCCACGGCGGACAACGACAGCCGCCGTCCCGTCAAGCCTCGCACTTTTTTGACCCCCAGTAGCAAGCCGTAGCCCGCCCAAACTGCGACGGCGGCGATGAGATGGCTCCATGCGGATTCCTTCTGCGGCATGAGAAACCCGGCCACGATCCCGAGAGTCAGCAGCCCAGTTCCCACCCACAGCAGCCGTTCCAGCGAGATCAGCAAGTCCCGCACGGGCGGTAAATTTCGAAATAGTCCACCCTTTAACTGCTGTTCCTTAAGCTGCCGATCCAGCACCAGAAACATTACCCCGGCCACTGCGGCCAGTGCCAGCGCACCGTAGGCTAGCACCGACGTCGCCGAGTGCGTCTCATGCCACGCATTTCCGCCGACCATTTTTCCAGGATTCTGCGTCAGGATGCCCGGAATCAGCGCGAGGGCTTGGAACAAAACGACGACCGGAGCCGTGAAAACTCCGAGCAGCGAGATCCGGTAAGCCGGGCCGATCAGCAGGTAAAACAGCGTCAGCGACCATGCAAGAAACGCGAGGATTTCCCCCCGGTCCATCAGCGGACAAGCACTTCGCATTTCCCCCCGGACTGCGAGGAAACCGATCTGACAGAGGAACGCCGCGCCGATCCAGACCACGGTGCGATGACTGCGGCGGCCCCGCTGCACCGAGATGATGCCCCACGTCCCGCCCACGGCAGCGAGCAAGGTGGCGGCAAGTAGAAACCAGCGGTCCATGCCCACCCATGGAGTCCCAAGCGCATCGGCGCAAGTCTAAGGCGGGGCGGAGACTGGATTTATCCAGCGACGATAAGGCTTTCAAACGACCGCTTTCCTGATACCTCGATTCTAGGAGTCAGTCGGATTTTGGTTTTTCCATGATATCACCTACTGGTAGATCCTGAGGTGCTTGCGACTATTCCTCGTGGAAGGTCGGTGTTGCTGAGTCTTGCCAAAAATAAAACGATCGTTTGATTTTAATCTAGCCAATTAATTGAGGTTTTGGCGTTTTGGGGTGTTCCGGTGGCGTAGCAATCAATGAGCAGGCCGAGCATCATGGAGGGCAGGGATTGGGCGTGACCGGTGCCGCGTTGGTTGGTGCGAGCAAGACTTAGATCTAAGGCTTTTGCCGCATCCATGATGAAGTGGACCATGTGATCGGCTGAGACCCAATCGCGCAGATCGGGCGCCAAGAGCATGGGAGAGCCGTGGTCGATGTTGACGAAACGAGGGGACATTTCCTGTATTCGCACGTGAAGAGGGAATAACTCAGAATTTTGACTCCAAGTCCGACAGACTCCTAGGCAGTACCAACCTCAAATCACCGTGTGCGGCCAAAAAATTACCGCGTCGTCCACGTTAGCTATCATCCGCACATGACTATCCTGTGAAATGACGAATCCGATCACTTCGGGCTCCACCGAGCACAATCGATACACCGAACGGTGCCGCGTGCCATCACTCTGCACATTCCACGGCGTGACATTTTTCCCCTCAAGATCGTGTGCAAGCCCCACTTGCAGGACATTCCGATCCACCCGGATTTCCCCACCGAAGCCAATAATCCCCAGCCGCTTATCCAGCACCAATGCACCATCCACCTGCATTAAATCCGAGAACAACCGCGCGAGTTCGAAGAACGCCTCCTCGAGCCGATCCAGCTCCGGATCATTCGTATTCCGGAAAACATGCCATGCATCTTCCACCGTCGAGTCCTCCACACACAACATCCCAACCCGCCGGATGATCGATTGCAACAAGCTCCTAAATCGTAACCCTGCGACATCTGGCGTCGCCGAGTATTTACAATCGATCCAGCTCGTCGCCGCCTCCATCCCGTCCATATTCGCCGGCACGATGACCATGCTTCCACCATGACCACTGGTGCGCACGAGATTAATAATGCGCTTCACAAACTGAAGGGAAATCAAATGGGCCAGATCCGCGTATGATTCGTGGCCCAACGTCGTCGGAAGGCAACCCTCCACCAACTCTTCCACCAGCCGCAGCCGATGAGCGGCGAAACGCTCGCTCAACAACTGCGACTGAAAAACATCCATCCGCGGCCCATGAAACTCACGCCCCCGCCACTCTGCCATCAAGTGATAGCCATTGTAAAAAAGCAACCAACCAGGATCACGCACATGAATGATTGGATATTGAATTTCATTTCCTAACGCCTTTCGCCCGCCTGCCACCCGATTTAGCCAGCGCGGCCCAGTGTTCAAAATTCCCCAGATTTTAATTCCACGATCCCGGTCCGGCCAAATCGCCACCACCGAGTGAAAAAAACTCGCAGCAGGACTCAGGCTCTTAATTTCATTTGCCGTCAGCCCATGCGGAACCGCGAAACGCACCGCGTGAGTGCCATCCGGCGGTCCCTCCGTCGCGACAAAAGCATCCGGCGGCGCGATGATCACCCGTGTCCTCACCACACGCCCTTCTTCCTTCAAAAGGCTGGAGGCATAGAGCACCTCACAAACCTCGCTAACCTGTTCCAACGTAGGTCCATCCAGACGATTTCCCAACAACCGATGAATTTGGGAAATTAGACTCTCGAGGTCGAAGGGGCTTTCGGGCGCGGCACTCATAAACAAATTCTCCGGCAAAAATATCGTCTAACTTGATAGGAAACAACTCGCAAACACCCGCATTACGGAATCTCCCCGCAGAACTCGCCTCCGACTGCTCCACAAATCACAACCACCCACCAATTTTTAAGGTTCTGAAATTCCATACTCCTCGGTATAGAATCGTTAAAAGCCACTTCTTGGCAGCGATTATCGAGCGCACTTTCACTCTTATTCGACTTACTATCAATCGCTTAAGACATTAAAACATCTTTTAAATTTTTTCCTTGGCAAACCCAGCCGAACTCCTACTAATAAATCCAGTTAAGCGAATGCATCTTTCCAAAAAATCTGAATACGCGCTTCGAGCGACGATCAATCTCGGTATCGCAGCCGAAGTCGGTCGGGGAACTGTTTCAGGTTCCGAGCTAGCAGAAGCCAACCGCCTTCCATTGAAATTTGTGGAACGGATCTTGCAGGAACTTCGCGAAGCCGGCGTCGTTGAGACTCATCGCGGCAAGTTCGGCGGCTACGCACTCGCAAAGCCCGCCGACGAGATCGGCATCGGGCAGATCGTCCGCCTCATGGATGGCCGGTTAGCTCCCATCTGCTGCGCCAGCGAAAATGCCTACCAACCCTGCTCTTGTCCAGACGAAGACCATTGTGGCCTGCGCATGATCATGATCGATGTCCGAAATGCCATCGCCAACATTCTTGACCGCTACACCGTTGCCCAAGTCGTCGAGGTTACCCTACGGAAAATGCGCCGCGACGGGATCGTCCCTCCCTTTGCCACCGCAGAATCTTTCGCCATCGCAGGAATTACCCCGAAACGTAAAGCCGACCCCGCGGATGGATTCTTGGCAGGTCTTTCCGCACTCGCAACCCACTCTCAAGATACCCATGAGCTCGAATCTCTCTGACAGTCCAGCTAACGAAAACACACCAACTGAATGGCTTGAGATCGTTAGGAAAAATGTTGGCAACCTTCGCTTCGGCTCAGTCCAAATCACGGTTCACGATGGCCGTGTCACCCAAGTCGAAAGTGTTGAGAAAACACGCATTGTTCCCGCGCCTCAAGAAGCGCCCCAAGTGAAATCATCTCATTAAATCGGGCTTAGCCCGTCCACACCAAAGAGACCGACCGGACCACCGGAGGACTTGGAAACATACGAGATTCGCGATGCCCAGAGCATCTCCCGAACTTTGTATATCCTATCCTCTCGGACCGTCGGTCTCTTTTTTATTTCTAACTACAAGTTCTCTCCCACTACCTAACTCAAACATTAACTCATATGAAACTATCCCGCTCAGCATCGGCTCTTTTATTAAGTCTCACCACCGGCATTTCTACATCCTTAGCTGCCGAAGATCCTCTCACTCACACCCTCGACGAATGGTGGAGCTATGCCACCCTCTATAAAAACGATGCTAACCCCATTCTCGAAGAATTTAAACTACGCGGCCGCTATCAGGGGCAATATTGGGACACGGATGCTGACCAAGGCAGCCAGAGTAACTGGGAAGACCGCCGGTCGCGTTTCGGTTTCGATGCAAAACTCTTCGAAAAGAAAATCGAAATTCGCGCAGACTTTCAAAGTAATGACGGTTTCAATGATTTCTATGATGGACTCGTAGATGCCTACATTCGCTGGAAACCCACCTCATCGCTGAGTTTTACGCTGGGAAAAATGAAACCACTCATCGGTCAATATGATTTCCTAGAATCGACTAACACCCAGCCGACTTTTGAGCGCTCACAAATTTTCAACCAACTCGGCGTGAACCGAGCAACCGGATTCACCGCAGAAGGTAGCCTAGACGAATTCTCGTGGCGCGCTGGCATTTACTCCAATGACACACCTACCAACACTGGAGGAAGCGGCGCATTTGGCGATGGTGAATTCGGCGACTTAAATGGCGGAATTTCCACAACTTTGGGAGTCGGTTACGACCTCAAAGAAATTCTCCACACCGAGAAGGCAGACATTCATCTCGACTGGTTACACAGCGAGCGGGAGGCTGGTGACTTCGTTCTAGCCCGCTATGACGACATTGTCTCCGCCACCTTCGCAGTGAAACAAGAGGCCGCAGCAATCGTTTTTGAAAGCTTCTTCGCGGCAGGTGGAGACGGCGATGACAGTGATGTTTACGGATTCTACGTTCAGCCCACCTACGATATCATTCCGAAAAAACTCCAACTCGTAGGTCGCTATTCTTATGCTAACAGCGCAGGTCCACTGGGAGTCATCGCACAAAGCCGCTACGAAAAACCCATCGCCACCGGCGGCGCTCGCGGCGACAACTACAATTCCTTTTATGGAGGTGTTCAATACTTCATCTATGGCGATAAACTCAAAGTCCTCGCTGGTGCAGAATGGGCGCAACTCAAAGGGAACGGTGAAGCCTACCAAGGCACCACACTGCTTACCGGCATCCGGTTCTCGTTCTAAAGTTCTATCATCGATTCAAATTCCCACTTAGTTGATCTATCACTTCACAAAAATGAAAATAAAATCTCTCATTCCCACCATTCTCGCATCCGCCTTAGTGCTGACAGGTTGCGGTAAAAACAAGCCTGTCGAACTTGGTTCTACCGCGAAAAACTTGAAACTCCTGAATGTGTCCTATGATCCCACCCGCGAGTTTTATGTGGAGATCAACGAGGCCTTTAAGAATGACCGCTTTGCTAAAACAGGCCAAACCGTGACCGTCGAGCAATCCCACGGCGGCTCCGGTAAACAAGCCCGCTCGGTGATTGATGGCCTTGAAGCCGATGTGGTCACACTCGCCTTGGCGGGTGATATCAATAGTATCGTTAAGGAAGCAAAGTCCCTTCCTGCCGATTGGCAGTCCAAACTTGCAAATAATAGTTCGCCTTATACTTCCACTATTGTTTTCGTCGTTAGGAAAGAAAATCCCAAAGGCATTAAAGACTGGGGCGATCTCGTCAAAAATGGGGTGAAGGTGATCACTCCAAATCCGAAAACCTCTGGCGGTGCCCGCTGGAATTACCTAGCTGCGTGGGCATGGGCCAACAAAGAGTTCAGCGGAGATCGCGCAAAAATCATCGATTACATCACCCTTCTCTACAAAAACGTGCCGGTGCTTGATGCTGGTGCCCGTGGTTCTACCACCACCTTTGCCCAACGTGAAATCGGCGATGTATTCCTTTCATGGGAAAACGAAGCTTATCTAATCGAGAAGGAATTCCCCGGAAAAACTGAGGTGGTTTATCCATCCTTGAGTATCCTCGCTGAACCCCCAGTCGCCGTTGTCGAGAAAAACACCGCGAAACACGGAACAACCGAAGCCGCCCGTGCCTATCTTGAGTTCCTTTACACCGACGTGGCGCAAAATCTGGCTGGCAAGCATTTCTATCGGCCTCGTAATCAAGCCATCGCCGCGAAGTATGTGGACAAGTTACCCAAGCTTCCACTCGTCACGGTGGATTCAGATTTCGGCGGCTGGGTAAAGGCACAGAAGGAACACTTCGACGACGGTGGAACCTTCGACCAAATTTACAGCGTTAAATAACTTCTTCTCAATCACCGGCAAACCACCCAATCCTCACTCATGTCAAAACGACGCGTTATACCCGGCTTCGGCCTGTCGATGGGTTTCACGGTGACTTACTTGGGCTTGATCATTCTGATCCCGTTGGCCGCGTTATTTATCAAGGCTGCCGGACTGGGCTGGTCGGAATGGTGGAGTCTGCTAACCACACCGCGCGTCATCGCAGCGACGCAACTCACCTTCGGCGCAAGTGCTGCCGCTGCTGGAGTGAGCGTGGTGCTTGGGCTGCTAGTGACGTGGGTGTTAGTCCGTTATGAGTTCCCAGGTCGGCGGATCCTTGATGCGATGGTGGACCTACCATTTGCACTCCCCACCGCTGTGGCTGGTATCACACTGACCCAGATCTATGCACCGAACGGCTGGATCGGTCAGTATATCTCGCAGGCAGCGAAATGGTATCAAGGATCTTATGCTCCCTCGGGTTGGCTAGGTGAACAGGTGGACGATTGGGCGTCCAAAGGGGCCGCCTACAGCCCACTTGGCGTATTCATCGCACTCACGTTCATTGGTTTTCCATTTGTCGTTAGGACGTTACAGCCGGTGATGGAAGATCTCGGCGTGGAAATCGAAGAAGCCGCTGCCACCTTGGGAGCGAACCGCTGGACCATTTTCCGGCGGGTCATTCTTCCGCTACTTGTTCCAGCATTGATCACCGGCTTCACCCTCGCCTTTGCGCGAGCCATTGGCGAATATGGCTCAGTGATTTTCATCTCGGGAAACCTACCAATGAAAACCGAAATCCTTCCGCTTCTCATTGTCGCGCAGCTTGAGCAGTTTAAGTATCAAGCGGCGGCAGTCATCGCTTCCGCGATGCTGATGGTGTCTTTCACTTTGCTGTTTCTCATCAATCTCCTGCAGCGCCGCCTCGACTGGCAACACCACTGAAACCATGGCTCTTCGTCCCGCCACTACTGAGTCGCCGCTGGTCCGCTTGATCCTCATCGGCCTTGCCGTCGTCGTGCTATCTCTCTTCTTACTCCTTCCGTTAGCCGCTGTTTTTGCGGAAGCGATGCGCCGTGGTTGGGAAGTATTCCTCGCCTCCTTGCATGAGGAAACAGCATTTTCGGCGATCAAACTGACCTTGCTCGCTGCGGCGATTTCCGTGCCGCTCAATACGGTATTCGGAGTTTCCGCCGCATGGCTGGTGACTAAATATCGCTTCAAAGGTCGGGCATTTCTGCTTTCGTTGATCGATCTTCCATTTGCCGTTTCTCCAGTAATCGCCGGCTTAGTGTGGGTGATGATTTTCGGCTCTAAAGGTTGGCTGCCACCATCGGCACTTGCCGATTTCTTCGAACCTGCGGCTCGCTTGACGGCTTCTTTGGCAGAATATCGTGGTTTCAACTGGCTGTTCGGCAGTCTATCCGAATGGCTGGGAAATCCAAAAATCGTCTTCGCATTTCCCGGCATTGTCATCGCCACCGTATTTGTAACATTTCCCTTCGTCGCACGTGAGCTAATCCCACTCATGGAAACCCAAGGTAGCGATCAAGAAGAAGCCGCGATTACGCTAGGGGCCAGAGGCTGGCAGATTTTTTTCCGAGTGACATTACCGAACATTAAATGGGGATTATTTTACGGCGTCTTACTTTGTAACGCCAGAGCCATGGGTGAATTCGGCGCAGTCTCGGTGGTTTCCGGTCACATCCGTGGAGTGACTAACACGCTGCCACTCCACATCGAAGTCCTTTACAACGAGTATCAATTCAGTGCGGCGTTCGCCTGCGCCACGTTACTTGCCTTTCTCGCCCTCGTCACTCTGGGTCTGAAAAGCGTAGTCGAACATTTTTCAGGCAAGTCATCTTCCACTCACAAGTAGTCTGTCTTCCCATGTCGATCTCGATTCAATCTATCAATAAGACCTTTGGTAATTATTCCGCGCTTGAGAATATTTCTCTCGAAGTTCCAGACGGCTCACTGACCGCTTTGCTAGGACCTTCGGGATCGGGGAAAACCACGCTGCTACGCATTGTCGCAGGGCTGGAATTCGCCGATGCAGGAAACAGTAAAATCCGTTTCCATGGCGAGGACGTGGGCGACATTCCGGCGGGAAAACGCGGCGTTGGCTTTGTTTTTCAACACTATGCTCTGTTCCGTCACATGACGATCGCGGAGAACATTGCCTTCGGGTTGAGTGTGCTTCCACGCTCTAAACGCCCGGCGAAGCAGGAAATTCGTGACCGTGTTTCTGAGTTGCTGAAGCTGGTCAAACTCGAAAGCCTTGATCAGCGCCGTCCTCACGAGCTTTCGGGTGGTCAGCGTCAGCGGGTGGCGCTGGCTCGCGCCCTTGCGATCCGGCCGAAGGTGCTTCTGCTGGACGAGCCCTTCGGCGCGTTAGATGCGCAAGTAAGGAAAAGCCTACGCCGCTGGCTGCGGCAGTTTCACGATGAAATCGGCCTCACCACCCTATTTGTCACCCACGACCAAGAGGAAGCACTCGAGCTCGCCGATCAGGTCGTGGTGATGCGCAACGCCCGCGTCGAACAAGTCGGTGATCCCCAATCCATCTACGATCGGCCACGCAGTCCGTTTGTTTATGAGTTTCTTGGGAATGTGAATAAAATCGGAGATGCATCTGGTGAAACTCAGTATGTCAGACCCCACGAAATCGAAGTGTTATTCGCGGCAGAATATGAACCACTTACGGATCGCTTGGCACGAGTGCAGCATTTGTTCAATGCCGGCCCCATTGCCACTCTTAGCTTGCGGCTTGAAGATGGCCAATTTGTTGACGTCGAACTGTCTCGTAAGCAACTGGAAGATCTCGCGCTCAGTGTTGGAGATGAGGTCGCGGTGAGGCCGAATTCCGTGGATGAAGTGAAATTCTGACCGACTTTGATTGTTGAATTTGGTATGGGATAGCAAGGAGCTTATATAAGCCGACCAATGGCTAGGCCTCGCTCACCCATCTGCTCGCTGCCGTCCTCGGAGACTACAGCTCTGGTCAACTATCAGACTAAGGATTCAATATCAGAGAGGTGAGTTTGACCGATACCACGGAGGCCATGATCTATCTATCGATGAGCAAGCGAATGGTCGCCAGAATCTAAAGTTAGATATTTCAAGACGGTCTCTCAAGTAGAGAACCCCAATCAAGACTGGGTTTTGATCCACTGCATCTGCGTTTAGCCCACCCATCTATAGTTAAATTTCTTAAAGTCAAAAATGACAGGATTGGACTTTCATGGACACAGGGTAGCCGAGTGGTGACTTTCAGAGTCAATTGAAACCCCTCAAATTGTTTCAATGCTCGGCATGACCCAATGATGTTGGCTTCACGATTTCTTTCACTCTTCTCCTCGCCGAAGATTTCGTGTTTCGATAGTTTGCCCGTGTCATGGGTGATTCTTGGATTCAGTAGAGCCACTTAAATTGTTTCAATGCGCGACCTGATCCTAACTGGGTTTGTCTGGAAACTTGTCTGGTCTGGAAACTTGAATTGACATTTATTTAATGGCTTCAATGAAATCACACAACGGAACTCTGATTTTTTCAGGACCGTCGTCTTCATAATCGAGATAAAACAATTCTCCAGATAGATTCGATTCCGCCACTGCGATTGCGCCACGACCTTCTTTTTCCGCGAGAAGATAATAATTTTTGTCAGGAAAAGCTATTTTTCTGATATTCGGGATATCGTAAAGTTGCCAGCCGTTAATTGAATGATCGTGTTTTATTTCGATCATCGTTATGTATTCTTCAGGTAACGACGCATTAATTTCTTCGAGAATTTTTTCCCGATCTTTGATGGTTTCCTCGCCCTCAACGAATTGCTTCATCGGATCGGAAAGTATTTCAAAATGATTCACCTTGAAGTCTTTGCCAATTCCATTTGGAGACCGATTGAACATCAGGGAAAAAATCCTTCCGTTAGCCATCCACACCTCTGCACGCAGAGCCTCTCTGAGACAAGGGGATTCTATGGCTGCCTTCGCCAACAACAGTTCCGGCTTGCTATTTGGAAAGCGTAGGGACTCATCTAAAAATGCTGCTCCGCCTTTCATGCAATAAAGGTTCACTTCGCGTCCCTCCGCGTGCCGTTGAATCTTGCTCACGCGATCCAGTTGGCTCTTCAAGATGCCTCGAGAACTTTCGGGACTGTTTTCTATGAGCGCATCAAGTATCGCCTGTTCGTAAGAACGATACTGGTTGAATAAATTTTTGAGTTTTCGTAAAATCATATGTGGACGTGCCGTTATTTGCAGTTATCGCCTGCATGGCTGCCAACTGCCGCGCCTGCTCCCGCCGCTGTGCCTTTCCAAGTGTTCGGCAAGCGATCCCATAGCTGTTTCAATCTGTTTGGCATTGGATTTGCCTCCTTCCACGCTCTGGGCATGAATCTGTAACGAAATGGGTCTGAAAGAGCATGAGTTCGAGTGCTTACGTAATTTCCATTCCAGATTGAGCGTGGCCCACCCATTCTGTTTGGAATAAAATGAGAAAATTCCTTTCCTGCTCCTTTCACTCCTGCGGCTCTTGCCCCCAGACCCGCGCCTATGGCCATTAATGCAGCCTCTCTAGCAACTTCGCCCGCTCCTTTTGAAAATGCTGCTCCATCTTCGCAGCCACTATAGCCGCCGGATAACTGGAATGGATCACTGAATGGAATGAACCCATCAGCAGTGGCCATTGCTCCGAGTCCTAAAGACTCACCCAACTCATCGCCGCTCCAAGAGCCAAGAGCCTCCCAATGGTCGCGCCAAGAAGCCAGACCGGTGGGATCCCATTCATTGATCGGGTTCCCGCCCACATAAGCATACAAGTTCATCCCACCCGCCTCCCCAAGCGGATCCGCAGACAACCACCTTCCTAGATTCGGATCGTAGGCACGGTAGTGAGTCAGCACGAGTTCCGTCTGGCCTGCGACGAGGCTGGGGGCGGTGGCGTGACCGGTGTAGCCGAAGTCGCAACCGCCCGTGTACGCACTGGATTGGTATTGGGTGAGGCGCTTGCCGTAGGGGTCGTAGTCGTAGCGGGCGACTAGGGTATTGGTTCCACCCACGGATTTTACCACTTCGCGAATGCTGCCGAGGTGATCGCGGGAGTAAAAGTAGATCTCCCAAGTGCTGCTGCTAGATCGTTCTTCATTCATACACTTAACATCTAGCGGGAAACACAGCTTGAGAGGACCTTCGATGACTACGAACTAGATCGTGTCTAACTATTTTTTATGAATATTTTTTGAAATGATACTGATGACAATTGCCCCGATAATCATACTTCCGCCAAAACCTACAAGAGCACCAATAAAATAGCCCTTTGCTCCATGAGTTATTCCAAGATGTACACTTAAGTATAGGCCTGCTAAAATATACACCAAAATCATGGCTAGACCTGTGCAAGTTTTCATGGACAGTCATTACTTTTCGTCATTTCGTCGACACCGTGTATTCCGGCGATGACGGCCAAGTTTCCACCAGGCGTCAGGCCAGTTCCTAATGTGCTCGCTGTATTTGCTCCAACATATTTCCATGATGTGCCGAACGCGGTTTTCACCATCCCTCCTAAGCCGCCTCCGTTCATCTGCGTTAGAATTCTTCCACGACTTACAGGGTCCAAATGACTGATCGTGTTGAATACACGAGTAGGGACGGTTGTGCTTCCCAGTTCATACATTACCGGATTTTTCGCCCATGCGCCAATATTCGGCACAAATGCTGACAACGCCGCATCCCTAGCAATGCCACCCGCCGCCTGAGAAACGCCGATCCCAGACTCACAGCGCCCGTATTTCCCAGCATCGGCAAACGGATCAGCAAATGGTATTGCCCCATCAAGTGTGGCAAAAAATCCATCATTCAAGGCATCGCCGATTTCTGCATTTGTCAGCATCCACTCCGGTCTAGCTGGCCACATTCCATCGGGATCGTATAGGTTGATCGGGTTCCCGCCCACATAAGCATACAAGTTCATCCCACCCGCCTCCCCAATCGGATCGCTAGACAACCATCTTCCTAAGTTCGGATCGTAGGCACGATAGTGAGTCAGTACGAGTTCCGTCTGGCCTGCGACGAGGCTTGGATTTGTGACGTGACCGGTGTAGCCGAAGTCGCAACCGCCGGTGTAGGCACTGGCTTGGTATTGAGTGAGGCGCTTGCCGTAGGGGTCGTAGTCGTAGCGAGCGACTAGGGTGTTGGTTCCTCCCACTGATTTTACTACTTCGCGGATGCTGCCGAGATGATCGCGGCTGTAGAAGTAGTTCTCCCAAGAGCTACCGTTCTTGCGTTGCTCGCCTTGCGAAAAGTAGCGGCGGTCGATGGTGGCAGTATCTGCGGTGGTGCCAGTCCGGCGATCAATGAGTCGGATTCCATCAAATAAGTAGAAATGGCGGGTGACCACTCCTGCTACGGTGTCGATACTTTCACAACGTTGGGCAAGTGCATTATAGTTGAACTCGGTGGTTTTGCCTGTGCCCCAAGTAACTTTTTTCAAACGAGAGTGGATGTCCCATTCATAACTCCGCATCCCATCAGAAGTGAGATTCCCATTCAGATCATAAATGAACGAGAGCGGCGAAACATTGGCAGTGGGTAGGGTGACATTGAATCGATAGTTCGAGCGGTTGCCACTGGTATCGGTGGCGGCGATGGCGACGGAGTTATTCCCGGGCTGGAGGATCAGCTCGGTTTCGAAACGGTTGTCTGCAAGCATTCTCGCGGGTTTGTCACCGCTTCCTGCGAGGCCGACGGTGGCGTCCCCAGGTTCACTAAGGGTGCCGCGAATCACGGCCTTCCCATCGGTTCCCATACTGGTGATACGGTTGCTGAGGTCATGATTGCGCTTTACCAGTGAGACGGAGTGATTGACTTGAGAAGATTTTTGAACCGAACTGATGTTCCCGGCGAGATCGTGCTGATAGTCCCATCCTTGTTCCAGTGTGCCGGTCAGAGACTTTTCTGTAACAGAAGTGAGTTGGGAGGAAAAGTCATAGTAATTCTTCCATTGGTAACCATGGGTGATTCCCAAAGGATTGACTAACGGAGTCTCACGTTTCCATGAGTCGATCCGATTTTGATCGTCATAACTGTAAGTGTGCTTCCCAATGGATGATCCACCTGGTAACTTGGAGGTGATCGTCCTTAGCGCCCGTTGATCGTCCGCACCGAGGTAGGAAAATGCGGTATCAAAGCCGCCGGAATGCTGGATGGATAGCGCACGATCCGCTTCACCATCGTAGCCAAAGGTAAATAGCCCGAGTGGATTCGCGATGGATTTCATACGGTCCTGCGTATCGCCGATGCGGGTTTCCGTGAGTCCTCCGGGACTGGTGCGGATGACTTTCTTCTCGGCATCCAAATATTGCCAACTGAGCGTGTCATCGCTCCAAGGACCATCCAGCGAGGTGACGCGTCCGAGAAGGTCGTAGCTGTAGGTGTGTGCATTGTTGCTATATGAATTATCTTGTGCGGTCTTGAGCCGGTCCCAGTTATCGTAGCTTCGGTTAATATAGATGCCTGTGCCAAACTCAGTTTTTAAGTTCCCGTTACTGTCGAATACGAAGTTGGTTTCCTGTCCACTACGGTTGAGGATCTTTTTTGGCTGGCCCATATTTTCCCAGACGATTTGTTCGTAAGTCGTATCCGGGAAAACTTTTTTATCAATTCGACCTAAACTATCATAGGTCCAAGTGGTTTGGGAATTTCTAGGATCCGTCAGCGTCTTGAGTCGTCCGGCATCATCATAAGTGAGTTGCGTGACTTTACCCGCACTGTCAATGGACCGAGTCAGCAAGCCACGGCGGTCATGGGAATAAAGAGTCCGATCCTTTATCTGATCCTGTCCATTCACCATTTTACCGCTGCGGGATTCACCGATGTGACAACATTCCCAAATCTGTTGGGAAAAGGTTCCATCTGGGAAGTCTGTCCGTGTAAGACGATTAAGATTGTCAAAGCTCGGCTGTTGATAGTCTCCGTCAGAGTTACTGACGATTGAGGGACGCCCGATATCATCATATTCGGTTTGAACGAGGAGAGTGGTGATCGCGGGACTCGTTCCAACTGCTGGAGTCGTTCGTTTCACCTTCAACAGCTTCCAAGTTGGATAATGATCGGTATCGTTGACACCCTCGTCATAAACATAGGAAATAACGTCGCCTGTGGTATCATCTGTCATGCTTTTGGGTAGTCCGTTGGAATGCCATTGGTAGCGAGTGACATGCCCGAGAACATCGGTGATTTTCTCTACATCACGGGTTCCTGTCTTGTAGTCGATGTCGATGAGAGTTTTAAGACTTCCCTCAAAGTAGCGTGTTGCCTTGTCAAGGTCCACTCCTGCACCCAGACCGGAAGTTTCATAAGTATAATAAGTTTTATACGGATCAGTCGTCGAATAGCTAGCCTTGGGCAAACTTATAGTTTTCATTGTGCCGTTGGCATTATACTCAAATGAAGTCCAATTATAAGAATAGTCCTGTATTGCTGTCGTTTGAAGAGATGAAGCAGCAAAGACCCTCGCATTCAGAGTTTCGCTTATATTAGAACCCTTTCGGACCGTGCCGACGACCTTCCCTTTTTTGCCTCCAATGACACTGATCGTAAACATGTCGGATGGACCGGTCATGGGTGCAACCGACTCGCCCGGTGGACGAGCAAGTTGGATCGGATCCCGGTGATAGACGTATCTGTATACTCCTTCAAAGTGATATTCTTCGGTCTTGTTCTCCGGGTTAGTAATACGGATCCGGTAGTTTGTCCACATTTCTGGAAATCCGATGGGTGGATAGGAAAGACTATACCCTTTCGCACGATCTTCAGCCGAGATCGGTAAGCCACTTTTCCCGTCGGAGGGTTCGGTGAGGATGGTGGTAGTCCCCTTCGGAGTATGAATTGCGGAAATGAAAAGTTCATTGGTCTTTGGTTCAAATGTGGTTTGGTAATAATCAATACTGACTGAATTCTCAGCCAACTTGGTCGTGTAATCATAGCCATAGCTCAGACCGCCCATGTCGGTTTGGTGCCTTAAATTCCCGTCCGCATCGTAGTCGAACGTAGCGCGGCGACCGAATGGATCGTCGATCCATTTCAAACGGTCATGGCCGTTGAAGGTGTCCCAAGTGAAGATCCACTTCCTCGCGGCTGACGGCACTCCGGGCGCTGCCGTTGTCGCAGGTAACATCGAGTGACCGATTTCCGTGATGGCCCCGTGGACGTTGTGCGTGATGCTGATGGTGTTACCGTGGCGATCCTCAATGGACAGTAATAGTGGGACCGAAGAAGTTCCCGTCATCGCCACCGGGATACCATAGCGATAGATGGTTCCGTCTTGGTGGGTCAGGGTAAATACATGATCGGCGATTTCTTTGAGTTCGCGAAAATCTCCAGCAGGCTGGGTATAGGTGATCGGATAGGAACTCGCCGCAGTCGGGCTGGTAAAGGTTTCAAGCCGACCGTCGCCATCCTTTACCTGCACTTGGACGCCGGGAGTGATGAGCAGATAAGAGCTATATTCGAAGGACCACTTCTTGCCAAACGGTGCGTACTTATTGAGCGAGTCAAGGCTGTTAAAAAGCATCGACATCGAGACTGCGGGCCCTACCGGTGGGTTCCACCACATCGGCGTGTCGCTGACGCGGAAATTAAAATTCACCGGATTCACACTCCAGCCGGGCAAGCCGCAGTTCTTGTCGCATCCATCATCTCCCAGATCGGATGGACTGCGAGGGTGGCCACAGCAGCCACCGACGATTTCCTTTAAATTTTCCGCAGGATAGATTGCGGCGGCGTTCGCCGGTTTGCTGAAAATGAGTGCAAATCCAGACCATTGCTTCTGGAAAGACGTGCGCGGCATTTTACCTTCCCCCATCCGCGAATCATAAAAAATCACCTCCTCTGCCGTTACCTTCTCGACGGTGACATAGTGATGATCCTGATAGTGTGCGACGAAGGGCACAGGTAAATCATCCAGCGCCGCATCCGCCCGCACCGGATTCGAATCCAGTCCGTGTAACAGGGCCGTGGCGTGCAACTCCTCGGCGGTAAAACCATGCGGCCCTGCAGAAACCGTCTCCCTCAATTTCTTTGCTTCTGCGAGATTGCCTAAAATTTCGGTCACCCGGGCCAGCGCCTTCTGCCCGCAGTCCCGCAGCGCCGTTTCGTTTTTCTGGAGTAGTGCGATTTCACGAATCCAGTAAGAGGCATACGTTTGGTGGCCTGCATCTGGATCGTCTCTTTTCATCACGGTGAAGCCTTGGAGTGATGCTTCGAGATTTCCTTGGTCGAGATGAAGAATCGAGCGCCGTAGCTTCGCCTTGTGATACATTTCCGACTTCGGCTCCACCGTAGCAAGGATCTGATCGAACGACTCCGCCGCCTCAAGCATTCTTCCATTATACTGGCAAAAGCACCCTAGATGAAGCTGTGCCTCTGCGGCCCACGGACTGCTAGGGAAGTCCTTGATATACTTTTCAAAAAGCGCAAACGACTCTGGATAGTGATGCTGGTTCCATGTCTGGATGGCCGTTCCGAAAGCGAGATTTTCCTGCTCTTGGCGTGCTCGCTTCACCGGGTCTTTGATGGCAGCAGGCTCAGCAGCGGAGGTGGGGGTAAGCGGTTCGCCCAGATTTCCAGCAGCGATGAGTTCGCCCTGCGTTGGAATCCGCGACAGGTCGAGGTAGGTGAGCACCGTGTCGTCGCATGGCTGGGCCTCAGCGGTCTTCTTTGCCTCCTCGGTGGTCCGTTGATGGACCAGCGAATCGCGAAATGGAGATGCCTTTGAGTGGGCGGTCGAAGCAGGTAATGACACCGCAGTCATCGCACGATGAAGACTCATATACCAGATGACGCTACCGATTACTGCAAAGCTGATAGGAACGATCCAGAGATACCTACGAGTGAGTGAAGACATGGGAAAATAAGAACAGGGGATAGAAATTACGGACCCGAAACCAGCACCGCACTGGCCGGAGACTCTAGGGAAACTATGGGGCGAGTGATATCTCCCGATACTGACGGTCGGCTGTGACGCGACGGATCGAGTGGATACAGATCTGTCGCATCGCTAAAGCCGTCCCCATCGCTATCCCATAATGTCGGACTGGTCCCGCGCAGTAGCTCGATCGCATCGCTAACTCCGTCTCCATCTGAGTCACCTGCTCTCAGCGTGTCGCCATCCGCAGCGGATAGAGGATTCCCGCTGTTGGAAATCTCGATGCCGTCTGGAATACCATCATGATCGGTATCTGGATCCATCGGATCGATCCCGAGATTGAGTTCTGCGAGATTCCCCACCCCATCCAGATCGAAATCTGCCAGCTCCGCATCATTTGTTGGAATGTTCGTGCAAAAGACTCTCACGAAAAACTTAGGCGTCGTGGAGGTGAAGCTCGGCGTCTTGATCCCGCTGCCCTGCTCGATCCCCGGTAGATAATTCCAAACGACTAGGTCGGTGGACCATTTTGAAAAGTAAGTCAGGCCGTCACGCCCATTCCAAGCGAGGTTCCAACTACTGGAAGTTCCAGACGTCAGTGACACCTGTGGGACTGGCCCCATCTCGGCCGCGATCCGTGAGATACTCACTAACCCGATTAGAATTACCAATCCTGCACGCTTCATGGTTTGAGCCCCTCCAGTTTTTTCAAATCGGAAGGCCGAGACTGTCGTTTCCAAAACCGAATCGTGATATCATCCGGCGTCGGCGGATTCGCTAGTAAATAGGTCCTGCGCTCCTCTTCAGCCTTGATTCGAGCTTGGTAGGCGAGTTGCATCCGTTCACTTTCTACCCGATAGAGATCATGTAGTTCTTGGATCACTGCCACCGCTGCCGTCTCGCGGGTGTCGTCCTGCGTGACGATGAAAGTGGGGCCACCTCCTGCCAAGTCAGGGAGCGTAGGAATCTCAGGAGCTTGATACGTGAGGTGATGTTTCGCCAAGAAAGTCGCCCGAGCTTTCGCATCAATATTACTGATCGCCATCACAAGACCATGTCCTCTGGCCTTTCCATCTGGCCCTTTAACCTGATAGGTGCTAAATCCAGAGAAGCAATTAAAGTCCAAGTTCGACCAAGCAGAGATTTCCCTGCGTCCTGCGCCACTGGGTGAGTAGCGCAGTAAGGTCCGAGCGTGGTCATAAACCGTCGCAGAAATAAAAACGACGTCGGAGGTCTGCACTAGTTCACGTCGCTGTGCTAACCGTGCAGAAACCACAAAATCATCAGGGATGGATTGGATCACTGGCGCCGGTGGATCGGGCAACTTGGGATCATCCACCCGTTGCACTGTCGTTTTGA
Organism: Luteolibacter sp.; assembly: GCA_043766715.1. Classification (GTDB taxonomy): domain Bacteria; phylum Verrucomicrobiota; class Verrucomicrobiia; order Verrucomicrobiales; family Akkermansiaceae; genus Luteolibacter. The sequence continues at coordinate 61,189 of JAYUHS010000176.1, read as the reverse complement.
TCCATCCCTGCACGGGCGGTAGTCCGTCCATTTCTGGAGGCTCCACGACCCGCATCCTCCGCAGGATCGAGTTCTTCACCCGGAAATCAGGCAAGACCGGAGCGACTAACGCCTCGCTAGGCCTGCCATCTGAAATTTCTCCAAGAATCATGGTCTCATGACTCACGTTCGTGTGCGGCTCCTGCGCATAGAGCGGAGCGGTTATAGCCAGACCGACGGACAGGGGGATGAATTTCACGACAAACATGGCAGCGGTATTTGGAAAAAGAGATTGAACATGTAATTCCAGATAGAAAATGAATTAACAATTCAGGCGGCTGGGTCAAGTGAATTTCATGAAATATCAGAATTGTTAATGACCTGAATAACGAACCCCAACGCACTTAGCTGACTTCTCCACCATCCACAACTATGGATGCTGGAGCGTGGGCGGAAGAGTTGAGGCGGGCCTTGCCTGTTGAGCTGACAAAATTGCGGCAGGCCCGTGCGTTGTCAAAAAACGAACTTTCGGCGAGGACCGGTCTGGCTCGGTCATTCATTACCACTTTGGAACAAGGTGGGGCGGCTCCATCTGTGGAAACCTTGGGGCGGATTGCTTTCGTTTTAGGGATCTCACCGGGGGAAATTCTCAAACGGGCGGAAAAACGAACAGGGAAGATACCCCGTTTCACAAAAAATCCAAAGACCCGTCCTCAGGCTTAACGGCAAATAGCCGGAATTTTCGGCAGAAGAAGTCCCAGCTTCTGAGGTGGGAAATATGCGTGGAGGAAACGTATCGACCTGCTTTCAGACCCAAGGCTTGACTAACGAAAAACGCCCCGGTTTCCGGTGAGGAAAGCGGGGCGTTTTGGAGGTTCTGGAAGTTAGGGTTTTATGGAGTGGGAGGTGGTGTGGAAATCGAAACTTTTGGCTTGGCGGCGCGGCGGCCTAGCGGAGTGACGTGGCGGGCGTTGAACCAAGCATTGATGAATTCCTTGCCGAGTTCGGTGGTGCCAAATTGGATGACCATGTCGTCGAGATCGGCGAACATTTCTTCGATGGCGCTGAATTTACCGGGGAGACCTGCGGTGAGGGTTTTGCGCTTGGAACGGGCTCCGGTGGGGGCACCGACGGCGATGCTGTAGCGTTCCCAGAGGTCATCGACTTGGGTGAACAGTTCGGCAGTGATGCCATTTTTCTCGCCCGGCGCGGCTTGCCCGGCTGCGGGCGGCAGCGTGAGGGGCTCGGCGAAATTTAATACGGTTTCTCCGATGCCGGCTAGAATGACGGCGCGGGCGTTGTGCAAGGCACTGGGAGTGAGGTCAACTTTGGCGGCATCTTCGGTCCGACCGGCTTTTTTCATGAACTGGTAGGTAGCACGCGCGAGAACGTGAAGTCGTTCTTCGAGGGCTTCGCGGAGTTTACCCAGAGCTTCGGTAGTTCCAGTGATGGGGGCGCTTTGCTCGGCCCCGGCAGAACCGAGGGCGGTGACTCCGGCACGGGCAAGGGCCAGTTCCTCGGTGAAGCTCAGCGGCGGTTGATCTCTCCAAATGGCTTGGTGCGCGGCCGTGTCAGCGACGGCGAGGGTGGCGATGAAACTGGTGAGTTTATTCGATAGGGTGTCTTTCATGTGGATCCGGGGCTGTTCGTATTTGTTTATTTTTTTGACGGGAGAGTGATTGAAAATCATGGATTTAGAACAAAACGAAGGCTTCCAGCGTGCCATCGCGATGTTCCAGCGTGCGTGAGGAACGCTCCAGCCTGCGTGAGCGATCTCCCAGCTCGCGTGAGGAACGCTCCAGCTTGCGTGAGCGATCTTCCAGGCTACGTGAGGAACGCTCCAACGTGCGTGCGCGGTCTTCCAGCGTGGATGAGTGACGTTCCCGTCAGCATGAGCGATCTTCCAACCCTAGTGAGACACGCTCCAAGGATCGGCTACGGGTTTCCAATAAAGGTGAGCAGGGTTCCAGCGATCATCCGCGACCTTCCCTCCCCGGACGGACTCTTTCCAAGGAGAGGTGATCTCCGAATCGCCTGCCCCTGGGGGGACCATGAGAAGCGATTCTCTCACCTCATTGGCTTCTCATGGGCATGGCGGATCGGAGTCCACCACTCCTTGGGTTTTGGTGTTTCCGAATCCAGCTCTCACAGTTCTAGGAAATTCTGGATCAGCCGCAGTCCGGCGGCTTGGCTTTTTTCTGGATGAAACTGGCAGGCGAAGAGATTTCCGCGCTCGACAGCGCCGGCGAAAGTCTGAGTGCCGTAGGTGGTTTTTGCCACGACGAGATCTGCGGTGGCAGGCTCGGGGAAATACGAGTGGATGTAGTAGAAATACGGGTCCGTGCCCAGCCCCTGCCAGACGCGAGTTTCGCCACGTGTGGCCTCCGCCGAGTTCCAGCCCATGTGCGGGATTTTCAGGCCGTGCTCGTTTTGGAATCGGCGGACCGTGCCCGACAAAATGCCAAGCCCGGGGGCCTCTGGGGCCTCCTCGCTGCTGTCGAACAGGATTTGATACCCGACACAGATTCCGAAATATGGCCGGTCCCTCGCGATCCAGTCTTTAAGAAACGAAGCGAGGCCGCGCTGTTCCAGGCGCTCCATGGTATCGCGAAATTCGCCTTGGCCGGGCAGTAGCAGGTGCGTCGCATCTGCAAGCTGCTCCGGGCTGGCGATGATGACAGGATCCTCGCCGAGCGAACGCAGGGCATTGGCAACGCTGCGAAGATTCCCGCCGCCGTAGTCGATGATGCCGGTTCTCACAAGGCGTCCTTGGTGCTGGGAATCCCTTTTACCCGAGGATCTTTCTCACATGCATCGCGGAGGGCACGGGCGAGGCCTTTAAAAATGGCCTCGGCAATGTGGTGACCGTCCCGACCGTAAAGCAGCTCGATGTGGATGTTTGCCCGGAGATTCGATGCGAGGGCGCGGCAGAATTCCTCGACCAGCGTGAAGGGCATGTTAGGCGCAGAAGGCGTTCCAGCAGGAGCTCGGAATTCAAGGTGGGGCCGGTTACTTAAATCGATCACAACTCGGGCCAACGTCTCATCCATCGGTAAATAGCAGTGACCGTAGCGACGGATGCCCTCCTTGGTGCCGAGGGCCTCGCGCAGACATTCGCCGATGACGATACCGGTATCTTCGATGGTATGATGGTAGTCCACCGCGATGTCACCGACGGTTTTCACGTTGAGATCGAACAATCCGTGTTTTGAAAACAGCGTGAGCATGTGATCGAAAAATGGAATGCCGGTATCGATTGTGGAAATTCCCGAGCCATCGATGTCGAGCGATAGTTCGATGGAAGTCTCCGCAGTCTTACGGCTGCGGCTGGCGGTGCGGAGTGTGGACATAGAAATCAATGAGTCAGGCACAGGCGCGAAACGTCGAGAAAGCGATTATTTGCGACCCTTCGCGGCGTCTTCCAGCGGTTTTAGGTAGCGATCGGGAATCAGAGCCGTCTTTGCGCGGCTCATGGCGGCTGTCACCGCAGCATTGTTTCCGCCGTCGTGGACTGCTTTATAAACTTCGCGGTAGGACTTACCACCTTCCACGCCGAGCACGGTCTTCACTGCGGACAATCGGACGAGTTCGGTTTCGCCAAATTTAGCGGTATCTTCCAGCGATCCTTTGTGAAACGGGTCCACGGTGACCCAGGTCAATTTGGAGTTTTTCTCCGCCTTGTAGCGGGCTTCAAGTTGCGCAGCCTCTTCTTGGATCGCCGCATGGGTCACGGCGCGGTCATCGGTCGTCATCTGTAATAGGCCCTGATCTCGGTCCTTCAGCCTACTCGGTAGGGTGGCCAAGGACTGCTTCGCCTCGGCAACCTGATTCTGAATCACCTGCCGGATCAAGGGCAGGAGGGCGCTGTACGAAAGAGTGGTCCGGTAATCGGCGTCGAATTCTGAAAATAGCCGAAGCGCCCCGACGAACTCACCATCGACCACTAATTTGCGGATTTTCGCCTCCTGGATCTGTGCGTCCAGATCGTAAGCATTGACCTCATATTCTTGTGTCGAGATGACCTTACCGCCCACTTTGATGCCTCCCGCAGCAATTTCGGCGGACTCTTTTTGGAGCGTGGACAGGATCACCTTGGCCTCCTTGACGGTGCCTGCGGTGTTGTAGTCCTTGATGAATTTTTCCACTTGGGCGATTCGTGCCTGACAATCCTCCGCGGTGATTAGGTCAGGGGTGGGCACCAATTTAGCGATCGCTTGGAACGCTTTGGAATCCGGTCGCTCTTGGCTGACTTTAACGACATCTGCCTTGGAAACGGTCCGCTCGTCTCTGATGCTTTTCGTCACTTGGACCTCAAGAAAGTAGGCATCGGGTGTCTCGCTGACGATTTTTGCGTCAAGAGTGGTGCCGTCTTTCAAGGTAAAAGTGTCCGCGAAACAAGGGGCAGCAAGGGATAGGCCGCAAAGCGCAGCGAGGGCAAGATTGGGTTTCATAGGTGGGAGAGTAGAGCAGACTGCGGAAGAAAATCTATCAATTTTTCGCCGGAGGTAAAACTGCGGCGGCGAGGGCTGTGGGTGTAGAGACCAAGACTTTGCGACCATCTGAGAAGGAGACCATCGCCGACCCAGTCGGAACTTCATCTTTTGATTTCGCCGCCCGGCGCTGCACCATCCGCAGCGGCAGACGCTCGGTCGCCTGCTTTAGTTCTGGAGAAATTCCATCACCCGCGACGACGGTGACTTTGAATTCCCGGGCGAGAGTCGCTTGTAGCAAGTCGGTGTGGAGGATGGGACGATCCACCGCGTGCGTCGGCAGCGGCGTGGCAAGCGCGCTGAAAGTCGGAACCAGAGGCCGTTTGCGGTCTGCAAGGCGGCATTCGGCAAAGGATATCAAACCTGCCGTGGAATCGTCGAAGAGCATCACCAGATCCGTCGTCGGTAAGTCGATGAGTCTCGCATCATCGGGGCATTCTTTAAGGAATTCTGAGTCGGTGAACAACTCCGCCGCCGTGGTGGCGAGATCTTCAGACCAAGTGAGAAGCTTTTCATCCGAAGTAATCGCAGAGACGTCCAACGCGGCCTGAAGTGCCAAGCCGTAGAGGAAAGCACGGCCTTCACCGATCGAGTTTGGCGATTCTTGGGTGAATAAGCGCAACTTCGGTCCGCTGCTGAATACCGTCCGTGATTTCTCAATCAGAGCGACGGCTTTATCACGAAATTCCGCTTGGCCAGTGACGCCAAACACCGCTGCATAAGCGGAAATCATGCGGAAGGTGGCTCCGGCGTGTGAGCAATCGTCGCGCTGCACGGGTCCGAGCCGGGCCGTCCGGACTTCGAGGAGTTTCTTCCTTACCGCCTCAAAGCGGGTGGTGAAGGTGGCGACAGGCTGCCCAAGCTCCGCCGCAAGCGCTGCGGCTGACTTTCCAAGTCCGATGCTGTTGCTGCGGAAATATTCGCGACCGGGATCGACCTCAGACGGCAAGTTCCCCAGTCCCTTCATCCCCGTCGCCTTGATCCACCAAGTGGCATCCTCAGCGGGGAGTTCCTTTTCGATTTCCTCAAGGCTCCACAACCAAGCAGTTGGGACGGTTTCCTCGGCCATGCCCACGGAGAATAAGCCTTCAGTCGTGCCGAAGTTTTTCTCGGAGAACCGGATCAACCCCAGTGCCTTTTCTAAAATCCCTGCATCGCCAGTGGCGCGGTAGGCATGGACGAGCGCGATGACGGCGCGGGCTTGGGTGACGCAGTCTCTATTAAAGGACGGTAGCGCCCAAGAATTCTTCTGCCTTGCCGAAAAAAGTCCGCCATCCAGCGGGTCAAACATCGCACTTGGCAGGAGATCGCTGATCAGGTCGCGAGTGGTCTGCATGCACCGATCCCGCACCTCGGGATCGAGCCCCGGATGGACCGCTGCTGTCGCGAGAAGATCGATCGCACCGGACGGAAATAATCCTCCCGCTTCATCGAAGCTGCGGGAGTCTGGGTCATAGAACGAAGCAAGCTGGCGGAGGCTGCGAACCACATCCAGAGCCGGGTTCTTACTCATCACTTTGGAATTCTTGCGCAGCGCGATCCGTTCGCGGCGGCTGGCATTATCCAAGCCGCTGTTTTTCAGCACATAGGCCGCGTCCTCCATCCACATGCGTTTGACCATCGAGTGAGATTGGTTGAACAGATCGACGACGATGCCCGACTTGGGGACTGGAATCCACGCGACGGGATTTCCCTCCGCCGTCATCCACACAAACATCGGTAACTGTAGGCTCTTTTTGATTTCCGAACAGAGATCCCCGGTGAGTAGGCCGATTTCACGCGAGGCATCGCCGTCGATTAGCACAGGGACGTATTGGGTGTTGATCAAGGAAACCAACGTCGGATCCTTCGAAAGGGTCGCGAGGACTCCTTTAAATCCGGGCTGCTGCGGCATCGCAATGACGCCGAAGATGAGGCGGTTCGCCGCCTTGGCATGTGCCAGCGTCTCCTTGGTCCATGGCTGCCAGTGGATCGGCGAGGCAGCCTCGCTGCGATAGACCGCTCCCGGCAGAGACACGAGTCCATTCGTTTCCAACTCTGGCACCCGGGCCGCCGCCGAATGGGCAGCCTCAACCCGCTCTCCTTGCCCCTTTTTCCGGCAACCGCCAGCTCCGAGCATCAGCCCGCCAACTGCGACGGCCATCGTGATTGAGACAAATGGAAATGAGAAATTCATAGGAAAATGGGCGGGAAAGAAGGGACCTATCATTCCCTCGCGACCGCATTATGAAGAAAAGACTTCCGATGTGGCAAGCGGAAGCTAGCCTCTCGCAACAATTCCCCGTGCCGTGTGATTAGTATTGCCGTTTCTAGCCAAAAAGGAGGCGTGGGTAAAACCACCGTCTCGATCAATCTCGCCCACTCCTTCGCCCGGGCAGGGGTGAAAACCCTCTTGGTGGACGCCGATCCACAAGGCTCCGTCGGCCTGTCCCTCACCCGCCAATCGCGTTTACTTACCGGATTCTACGACTACTTGGCTGATCCCAGCATCCCATTAGAACGTCTCGTCGTCCCCACTCGGCTCGATACGTTTTCCCTCGTCGCCAGCGGACAAGGCAGCGACTACGACTCAGGTGGCGGCACCATGGGCGCCCACCTTGCTCGGATTCGAACCGTTCTCCGCAACGTCGCCGCCCGTGGATTTGATTTATGTCTCATCGACACCGCCGCCGGGCTTTTCGGAGTCACTGGCGACGTCATCACCTCCAGCGACGCGGTCCTCATCCCTCAGCAAGCCGAGCCACTGGGCATCCGCTCCGTACCGAAACTGCTCGAAGGGCTGAACCGCCTGCGCATCATGAATCCCCGCCTCAGCGTCCTCGGTGTCTGCCTCACCATGGTTCAGGAAGATCTGGCGGAAAGCACCGAGGCCGCCACCGCTCTTCGCCAACTGCTGCCACCCGAGATCGTCTTCCGGACCCAGATCCCACGCGACGGGCTTTTCGTCCGCGCCAGCGCCCGAGGCCTACCCGTCGGCGTGCTCGAAGACGGTGCGGCTGCCCAACTTTCATTCGACTCACTACGGGCAGAAATCGAAGTAAAACTCGCCTCCAGCGGTGGCCTCCCTACTCCTCAATGATGGACCCGATCTACCCATGGCTTGATCCCAACGAGGTCCGTCGTTTAGCAGAACGGCTGCTGAATCCCACCCATGCGACGGCCATATCTGCCGCCGACGCGGGTTTCGGTGAGACCTTCATCGGCTACGGCGCTCATGAAGTGACCCCACTCACCGCCCCGCCTTCAGCCCCAGAACCTGCGGAAGGATCGCCACAATCACCACCCATCGAGTCCGCGATCCAGACCACGCCCGAGCCTCCAGTTGCGGAAAATTTCACAACCGCCCACGGACCACTTCTCGACCGCATCACCCGTTTTTGCGACTGGATGCATCGCGATTTCTCCGCCACTGACCTCTTCATCCTCGACCGCGACGGCGCGGTCATCTTCGACGAAAGCCGCCACGGTCGGCTGCATTTCCTCGCCCGCAGCGTGGCACTTGCCCCCCGCCGCCCTGCCGCCTCCATGGCGAATGTGCGGGTGAAAATCGGCGCGGGAGCCACCCTCGAAGTCATTCCCGTGGAAACTGCCGATGGCTGCCTCATCCTCGGAGCCGTCGTCCCCGATTCGCTCAGCCCCGCCTCCGTCGCCCTCGTCATGGACGCCCTGACTCAAGTCGCCTCACCCACGGCGGGTGGCTGAACGGAATTTCCTCTCCGCTTGGCTATTTTCCAGTTAACTTAGCAGCTATCACGTCATCTAGGTTGAAGGTGCCAGTGGCCACAGCTTTCGGTGCCTGCCCCGCCGCGATCTGGTATTCAAACGCCTTGATCGGCTTTTGCCCCTGCACCTCAGACATCAGATAGACGCGGATGGTCATCACTTCCTTGCCGGTGCCTCCAGCGAGTTTTTTCACCGTATATTGCACCTCGTTGGCCCCATCGACCGCTCCGCCGATGACCACCTCCGCCACCTTGGCATTCGCAAATCGGTGGCGGCTGATCTTGTTGATCTGCACCTCCACTTCCCGCCCGGGGCAGAAGACATATACCTTGGCAATGTGCTTCGCAGGATTCGCCGAGATTGGGGTCGGCGGGACTTTCCCAGACGGCTGGGCTTCAGGTGTTTCCTTGAGATACTTGAGGTTTCCCCCAGCAAGTTCCTTCCGGACCGCCGCGAGACCGCTGAGGTTCACGAAGTCAGCCCGATCGTAAAGCCAGCCGCCGGAACCCCGGACGAATGAAAGAACGAGCAAATTCTCCGTTGGGTCACCGCCGACGCCAAAGTCGATCTTGCCGAAATACGATGCCTTGGCCGTGGGGCCATTTTGTTTGGCCTCGAGAAACTTGAGCCCTTGCAACGTCGGCGGCGGCGCGGGAAGCTCAAACACCGTCGCTGGAAATGGCCGCTTTTCAGAAACAATCCGATTCCTCACCTCGATCCGGCGGTGCTCCGCCGTCACCCGCTGCCAGACGGAAGGATCCTTGCGGATCATCGCTTCCCTCCAAGCACTGTAGGTGGTTTCCAGCGCGGGCCGCAGATTATCTTGGGCCGCCGCGAAGCTGGAGAAGACCAAGGAAATCACTAAAATTATTCGGTGCATTGGCGAAACGATTGGACAAGATAGGCTTCCCCACAACAAACAAATTGCAGGCCGTTCCAATTCTGGGTGGCGGGTTCACCCTATGAGAAACATTTTACAGAGAGTCGCGCCCATCGGCGAGGCGCGCGATCGTGAGATTCTAAAGGATGCCTCGACCTACGTTTACGAACAACGCCCCGAGGGTGACGTGATCGCCCATTTGTTTCTCCCCGCGAAAAACGACGGCCCCCCCCGCCCTGCCGTCGTTTTCTTCCACGGCGGTTTCTGGGACTCGCCGACGCCCACTCAGTTCGTCCCCCATTGTCTCCATTTCGCGACGCGCGGGGCGGTGGCCGTCGCCGCAGAAACGAGGACCTCAGCCAAGCACGGCACCGGCCCGCTCGAAGCCGTCGAGGATGCCCGCGACTTGATCCGCTGGCTCCGTTTTAATGCCGAGACCTTCAATCTCGACCCGACGAAAATCACCATCGGCGGAGCAGGCGGCGGAGCCTATCTGGCCCTGCTCGCCACCATGCCGAAGGCGAAGGATTTGCCAGCAGTCGATGGATTCGATTGCTTCCCACAAGCACTCATCCTCTTCAGCACTTTGGTAAATACGGCAGTCAAAGGAGCTGCCATGGAGCGGTTTCCAGATGCGAAGACTGCCAAGCGCCTCAGCCCGACCCGGCTCATCCGCCGTAAGCTACCGCCGATGATTTTTTTCCACGGGAAATCCGATCGCATCACCCCGTTTGAAGAGGTCGATAAATTCCGCCGCCGGATGCGCTGGTGGGGAAATTCTTGTGAAATCATCGACTTCGAACGCGAGGAACATAGCTTCTTTAACTTCAACGTCAGCCATAAAAATTTCGAGCTGACCATCGCTGCTGCCGACCGCTTCCTCGTGGCTCACGGGCTGCTACCGCCAGACGACACACCGCCAGATCACTGAAAAGTTTGGGGTGATTCGCTGAGGGATTTCGTGTCGTGTTAGCAGGCACAATTCCTGCTTGGCAGTCTTCGTGACCTGTCGTTTATTCCCGTTCCTCGCTCACAATCATCGGTTGAGCGCGGTTTTCCTGAACTTTTGATGAACGCTTTCTATCACTCAAGCACCCCGTCGGTCGCTGGCTCCTTGCACCGCCTTTCCCAAGAACATGACAACTGCGGCATGGGTGCCATCGCCCACTTGCACGGGGAACGGAGCTCTAAAATCCTCGACTACGCGCTGACCGCCGTTTGCTGCATGACTCACCGGGGCGCGGTGGATGCCGACATGAAAACGGGCGATGGCTCCGGCGTCCTCACCCAGATTCCCTACCCACTTTTCCGCAAAGTAGCGGCGCAGCTCGGCCACACGCTCGAAAACGACGCAGATCTCGCAGTCGCCGTGTTCTTTTTCCCCCAAGATCAACCCACCGCGACGGCCGAAATTAAAGCACTCGCCGCAGAAGTGACTGCCAAGCGCGGGATTTCCAGCATCGGCTGGCGCGAGGTGCCCGTTGATTTGGAGGCACTTGGGAAAATAGCACTCGCGAGCCGCCCACAGATCGAGCAGCTCCTCATGACCCGGCCACCCGCCATGGAGTCCGAGACATTTGAGCGCCAGCTCTACCTCTGCCGCCGCGAGATCGAGCACCGCACCAAGGAAATCCATGGCTTCTACATGCCCTCGTTTTCCAGCCGCCTGATTTCTTACAAGGCCCTCGCCATGCCGTCAGCGTTGCGAGCGTTCTACCTAGATTTCGCCGATCCAGATTACGAAATCGCCATCGCCCTTTACCACCAACGCTTCTCCACCAATACCTTCCCCGCATGGCCGCTCGGCCAGCCGTTCCGGATGATGTGCCATAATGGCGAGATCAACACCGTGGAGGGAAATCGCAACTGGATGACCTCGCGGGAAGAGTTCTTCGCCTCGCCCGTCTGGGGCGATGACATCGAGCTGGTGAAAGACCTGATCCGCCACGGTGAGTCGGACTCCGCATCGCTCGACCACGCACTGGAACTGCTTATCCTCTCGGGCCGCTCCCCAGAGCACGCGATGTGCATGTTAGTTCCACCCGCCTACCGAAACGACGCGGACATCTCGGACGAACTCCGCGCGTTTTACCAATTCACTCGCTCATTTTCCGAGCCATGGGACGGTCCGGCTGGCCTCGTCTTCACGGATGGCATCAAGCTCTGCGCCTCTCTTGACCGCAACGGTCTGCGCCCTTCTCGCTATAAAATCACCGCCGACGGCATCCTCTACATCGGCTCCGAGGCCGGCGCGGTCGTGCTCGATGACTCCACCATCATCCGCAAGGGTCGCCTCGGGCCAGGACAGATGATTTCTGCGAATACGGCGACTGGAGAATTCAAATACGACCAACAGATCAAGAACGAGTTATCCAAGCAGCACCCTTACCGCCGCTGGCTGGATGAACATCAGGTCGAACTCGGTAAATTCGTTTCACCCAAGGCACATTTACCCGAAATCGACTTCGCACCGCTCGAACTTTCGCGCCAGCAGGTCGCCCACGGGATTTCCCTCGAAGAGCTCGACATGGTCTTCCCGCCGATGATCAAGGGCGCCCAAGAAGCGGTCTTCTCGATGGGCGATGACATCCCGTTGGCGGTGCTTTCGACGCACCCACGTCTTTTATATACCTATTTCAAACAACTGTTCGCCCAAGTTACGAATCCACCGATCGACCCGATCCGCGAATGGGCAGTCATGTCGCTCGGCGCGGGCCTCGGCCCTGAGCGCAACCTGCTGGTGGAAACTCCGGAACACTGCAACACTGTCAGTCTCGAAAGCGCGATCCTGTTCGAGCACCAGCTTGAGAAAATCAAACACCTCGACGAGCAAGGCTTCCCCGCCCTCGTCCTCGACTGCACTTGGCCCGCCGCCACCGATGCCGCTGGGATGAAACTCCGCCTCGACGCACTCTGCCTCGAAGCCGAAGCCGCCGTGCAAGCAAATCGGAATATCCTCGTTCTCTCGGACCGCGCCACCTCCGCCGAGCGCATCCCCATCCCGATGCTTCTCACCATCGGCACCATCCACCACCACCTCACCCGGATTCGTAAACGGATGCGGGCCTCCATCGTCGTGGAATCCGGGGAAGTGCGGGACGTCCACCAGATCGCCTGCTGCTTCGGCTTCGGCGCCACCGCCATTTGCCCCTACCTCGGCTACGCCACCGTCCGCCAACTCGTCGCCGCAGATGCCGGAAAAGGTAAACTCGACACCACCGCCGCCAAGGCGATGACGAACTACCGCAAGGCGCTCGAAAAAGGCATTCTCAAAATCATGTCGAAAATGGGCATCTCCGTGCTCAACTCCTACCAAGGCTCGCAGACGTTCGAGGCCATCGGCGTCGGCATAGAGGTCGTGGATTTCTCATTCACCGGAGTTCACTCGAAAATCGGCGGCGTCGGCTTCAAAGAAATCGCCGAGGAATCCATCATCCGTCACAAAGCAGCGTTCGAAACGATCGTTTCAAATAGCGAGACGCTCAACCTCGGCGATCCAGGCTACAACCGCTACCGCAAGACCGGCGAGCGCCACGTTTACACCACGGAAGTCATCAAGAATTTCCACACCTACGTGAAATCCGGCAAACCCGAAGATTACGAGGAATACGTGCGTGTTGCCCTGGAAACCAAGCCAGTCGCCATCAAGGACTTGGTTGAATTTGAACCGGCTGTGAGCGGCCCAATCCCGCTGGAAGAAGTCGAGCCGATGGAGTCGATCCGCCGCCGTTTCACCACCGCCGCGATGTCGCTGGGCGCCCTTTCGCCCGAGGCCCACGAGACTTTGGCCATCGCCATGAACCGCATCGGCGGCAAGTCAGACTCGGGAGAAGGCGGCGAAGATCCCGTCCGCTACCAACCGTATGCGAATGGCGATTTCGCCCGCTCTTACATCAAGCAAGTCGCCTCGGGCCGCTTCGGCGTTTCCGCTCACTACCTCGTCAATGCCGGAGAATTGGAAATCAAAATGGCTCAAGGAGCGAAACCCGGCGAAGGCGGCCAGCTTCCCGGCCACAAAGTCAATGCACTGATCGCTCGCTTGCGGAATACCCAGCCCGGCGTGCAGTTGATTTCCCCACCGCCGCATCACGACATCTACTCGATCGAGGACCTCGCTCAACTCATCCACGACCTCAAGGAAGTGAATCCCCGCGCCCGGATCACCGTGAAGCTGGTCGCAGAGTCCGGCGTCGGCACCGTCGCTGCTGGATGTGCCAAAGCCTCAGCGGATAACATCCTGATTTCCGGCCATGACGGCGGCACCGGAGCTTCTCCCCTGTCCTCCACCAAGCACGCCGGATCGCCGTGGGAACTCGGCCTCGCGGAAGCCCAGCAAACCCTGCTGATCAACAACCTCCGCGACCGCGTCGTCCTCCGCACCGACGGCGGAATCCGCAATGGCCGCGATGTCGTGATCGCCGCCATCCTCGGAGCCGAGCAATACAATTTCGGCACCACCGCCATGATCGCGATGGGCTGCGTCTATGTCCGCAAGTGCCACCTCAACACCTGCCCGGTCGGCATCGCCACCACCGATTCGAAATTCCGCGCCAAGTTCAAGGGTACGCCGGAAATGGTGATCAACTACTTCACCGCCGTCGCCGTTGAGGCACGCTCTTACATGGCCAAGCTTGGAGTCCGCTCGCTAGACGAACTCATCGGTCGCACGGAGTTTCTCAAGCAACGCCACATCCCGGACCACCCGAAGGCAAACACCCTCGATCTCTCCGCTGTGCTCAAGGACGTGGTGCCAGACCTCGCCACCCACACCGGCAGAGACGCCGCATCGATTTCCCGCATCTGTTCGCAAATCCGCAACGACGGTCTGACCAAGCGCGAACTCGACCTCGAAATCCTCAGCGATCTCGTCGAAACCATTTCCCACTCAAAAGCCCCCGATTCCCCCGAATACGGCGAGGGTTCCGTGCCGCAGGAAATGGTCGATGCCATCAGACTCCTGCCCGACCGTCCACCGATCTCGCTCAGTTACAACGTCATCAACACAAATCGCAACATCGGCACCCGCCTGTCCGGACGCATCGCCGAGGTCCACGGCGACCGCGGGCTAGCTGCAGACTCCATCCACATCACCTGCCGTGGCAGCGCCGGTCAATCGTTTGGCACCTTTCTCGTCGGCGGCATCAAGCTGGAACTCATCGGCGAGGCAAATGACTACGTCGGTAAGGGCATGGCAGCGGGCGAAATCATCATCCGCGTTTCCGAAAATGCGAAGTTCGAAGCTGCCACCAACGCCATCGCCGGGAACACCTGCCTCTACGGAGCCACCGGTGGTCAGTTTTTTGCCAACGGCCGCGTCGGCGAGCGTTTCGCCGTGCGGAATTCCGGGGCCATCAGCCTGGTCGAAGGCGTGGGCGACCACGGCTGCGAATACATGACCAACGGCATCGTCGCCATCCTCGGGAAAACTGGCAAAAACTTCGGCGCCGGGATGTCCGGCGGCACCGCCTACGTTTACGATGTGGACGGGAAATTTTTCTCTCGCGTCAATTCGGAGATGGTCGTGGCCCTACCAGTGCGTCGGCCCCAAGATTTCGCCGAAATCAAAGCACTCATCGAGCAGCACCGCGAAAAAACGGCAAGCGCCCAAGCCACCCAACTCCTCGCTAACTGGGACGAAACCTGCCGGAAACTCGTCCGCGTCATCGCCAAGGAACGCGCCGAGCTCGAAGCCGCGGAAGAGCTCCACGAAGCTGCGTCCACGCCCGCCGCCAGCCATTGACTCTAACCGCCAGCATCCTGCGCTCTGATCCGTTGGTCAGTTTTTCTCATCAAGATTTTCTGCCATTGCCGCATCAGATGGGGTTTCAGAGGCGACACCTTGGTCCGGGATTTCGAGTTTAGAAATCCATGCGATCGCATTGAGGACTAGGCGGCGATTGTCATCTTGCTGCCAATTTTTATGGAAATGTCCGCCTGTAAAACCGAAGGCACGACCACCGCCCGATTCCTGCGGGCGATCATAGACCCACATCACCTGCTGCGGTTCTTTACGCTCTAGGACAGCAGCGCGTGCGGCGGGGTTTCCTTCGTGAGGCCCATCAGGACGGTCGAGGCTCTCTGGCGGTGGCAGCGCCGTTAGTATTGGAATAATGCCACTCATCTCCGGGGTAAAACGCAGGTGATAATACCATTCATCAGTGATTTTGAAGTCACGAATGCCACGGGTGACCTCATGCTTGGGCAGCGTAAACGAGCCTTGCCAGTGGGGGTTTACCGACCAATCCGTCTCGAAATAGCCTCCGATTAGATCGCGAAGTGTATCGCCCGGAGCGCCCTTCGGAATTTCCACCGCGTAGTGGATGCAGCCGATGCCGATTCCGGCTGCGGCGAGTTTTTTCAACTCAGCGAGGTGGTTGAGTGCCGGGTGACCTTCGCCGCCGTCAGAGTAAATAACGACCGCCGCAGCACCTTGAAAAATGGAATCGTCCTGCGGCCAGCCGTGGGTGGTGATGACCGCTTTCACTGGAAGTCCACTTCGATTCAAGTGGTCGGCGAGGAGCATACAACCCGCACGGTGTTCATGCTCGCCGGGCGAGTGGCTGGGATTTCCGGCAATGAAAACGATCTTCTTGGCCGGGGTGGCGTCTAACGCTAGCGCGGGTGAAAATGAGATTAAGTTAGCCAAGATCCCCACGGTCCAGACCAAAGGCAACAGAATGGGGCTTAGAACTCGGGATGATTTTTGCATAAGCTCAGATTTCTCCAGAATTACGCCCTCAAAAGCGAAACATTACAAATTCCAGACATCCACCGCCATCCAGTCCCTTCACACCCTTGATACGCCTCGAACGGAAAGAGATGTGAAGAAGCGTGGTTGAGGCGTCTCGCCACAACGAGTGTTCTTGGTATCAGTCCGAGCATCGAAGCAATTTGCGTGGTTCAAATTAACTCAGAAATCAATCCCTCGGCATCCCTATTGCCACGCTCGACATGAAAAATGGAACTCCTTCCGCTCTTGAAGATGCTGTCACTTTTGGCGGATCGACAACGCACTCCACGGCTCTAATTTCCCGATCCATGTTCTTGAAAACTGCGGCGTCATTGCTGTTCACCTTTAGCAGCTTGGCGATGGCGGTGGAAATCCGGGTGGCGACTTTCAACATCGGCGCACATCTTCAGTTCCCGACGACAGGCCCGGCCTATTTCGACTATGGCATCGGTCCGCCGGGCCAGCCAGATCACGATGCGGTGCGAGCCGTGCTCAGCCGGATGGATGCCGACGTGGTGGCGCTACAGGAAATCCACAGCGCGGATTTCAGCTCGGGAAATCTCACCACGTTGGCGACCGGTTTGGGCTATCCTTACGTTTACTACGCGCCGACGAATCAGGCGTTTGATCCATCGCTCCACGTCGTCATTCTGTCGCGGTTTCCGTTCTTGTCACAGGAGCTGATCTCAACACCTGCCGGTTTCAAGGACATGACTCGACTCATTCCTGTGGTCAAAATCGATGTGCCTGGGACCGCGCGGGACTTGGTAGTCGTCAGCGCCCATTTGAAGGTCGGCAGCGGGGCCTCGGACGTTTTTCAAAGAACGGTGGAAATGCGCCGCCTGACGGATAACCTCAACTCAAGCGGACTCACTGCGAACGATAATTTCATCATCTTGGGTGATTTTAATTTCAACCCATCTGCTAGCGATCGGAAGTTCACCGCCGTTCCTTCCAGCGGCTTACCTCCCGCCTTCGCTCTGGGGCCGGACATCCCGCGCCAGTTGGATCAATCCATCATCACCCGCCCTTCCACTACCACCGCCGGCGAGGGCACGAGCATCGATCTTTTCATGGTCTCGCCAGTCATCGGCTCGCGGCCTTTGCATAGTGAAATCTATAACTCCGCACTTGATCGATCAAATGACACCGGTCGGCCCAAGGCAGGGCTGCCACTCGCTGGCGGGACAAGTATGGCGGCGTCTGACCATTTAGCACTTTTCGGCGATATCGAGTTAGACCCTGCGATACCTTATACTTTTACCACCCTTGGACAGACAGTGAGTGAAACCTTCGATGGTTTTTCCGGGGCATACGATCCTTACCCATGGGTCACGAGCGGCGGAGCTTGGAGAGGAATCGACAGCGGCACGGCAGCGGTGGCGGGTTTCCGATCCTACGGCCCCGCGACGGATCCTTCGATCGGATTCATCGCCGGTGCGGCGGGTGGCACTGCGACGGCTCAATTCATCAATCAAACCAGCCAACCGATCACGGCGCTTGAAATTTCATTCACTGCGGAACAGTGGCGGAGCGTGAGCGGCGGAACGACTGGCTCGCTGACTGCGGAATTGATCCTGCATGGAGTAGCGAGTCCGATCCCGGCACTGACATTTACTGCTGCTAACAATCTTGCCACCGGAGCCATCGCTGGCGGGATTTCTATTTTGAAAAATGCCATCGTCACCGGACTAGCGATCGCACCGGGCAGTGAGTTCCAACTCCGTTTCACCTTCACTCCCGGAGCCACTGCAGGGGCTGCACCTGCTGACATTTTCTTGAACGAGTTCCATTACGACAACACAGGGACCGATCAGGGAGAATTCATCGAAGTGGTCGCGGGGCCGGGATTTACGGGAGATTTTAGCGAAATCGATGTGCTGCTCTACAATGGATCGAACGGGAAAGTCTATCGGACACTGAATTTAGGAAGTTCGGAGTTCACCCGGACCACGACTCCTAACGAATTTAATCTGTTCGTCGCCGGGTTCAGCGACTTCATCCAAAATGGTCCAGACGGGATTGCGATGGTAAATCGAGTGACCCGCCAAGTGATCGAGTTCATCTCCTACGAAGGCAGCTTCGTCGCTACGGATGGCATCGCCGCCGCCACGGTTCCGCCATCCGCATCCACGAACATCGGAGTCTCTCAGACTGGGACTGAAGCGGTCGGAACGTCTGCACTGGGTCGCATCGGAAGTGGTGGCATCCGCACAGATTTCACTTGGGCGAAAATTGCGGGATCGCACAGCAAGGGCGCGGTGAACGCGAGCCAGAACTTCATCAACTCCGTGCCAGCGGCCCAAGGCATGGCGATTGATAATCTAGCAGTCACTTTTCTAACCCGCGATGATACCGATGGCGACGGCACACCGGATGCGGACGAGCGGGTGTTCGGCACCGACCCGCAGGATGCGGCGTCGCGCTTCGTCGTGAGCTTCACGCAGCCCTCCGCGAGCACGGTGCGGCTGGGTTTCCCGACGGTGACTGGCCGGACTTATCAGGTGGAGAGCAGTCCGGATCTATCCGCTTGGGTGATCCTCACGAGCGATGCCGGAAACGGGGCGCAAACTGTGGCGGATTTCCCAGTCGTTTCCTCGGAACCAGCGCGGTTTTATCGGGTGCGGGTGACGGTGCCGTAACCGTGCAAGTTAGTAGCCGTTCGCGAGGCGGGAGACGAGGGCCTCGCCCGCGTGTTCGAGGGCTTCGGGCAGGGCATTATTCCGAGCGGACTGGAGATTTGAGCCGACGAAGAGTTGGCTTTCGCCCTTGGAACTGCCGGATGCGAGGATCTTGGTGGGGTCGTGCGCATCGCGGAGCGTCCAGTTCAGCGCGACGGCATTACTGAGTTCTTCCGGCAGCAGCGTGTCGTAGCGAGTGCCACGGATGGTGGAGTAGGTGATGCTGGTCAGCTCGCCTTCGAGGACGGCGTCGGCATGATCCGAGGTCCCGATCCGATAGGTGCCATCTTGGATGAAAGCATTCGCCACGGCAGAGGTGGCTAGTGCTTCGGCCCGCGGGTGGAGGGTGGAGTTACGAAACATCGGCACGGCGATGGTGTGCACGCGACTGAGCGAGGCGGGCTTGGTGTTACCCAGTTGATAGCCAGCACAGGAAACAAGCAGCAGCGCGGGTGTGAGCAGGGCGAGGATTTTCATGGCCGCGATGAGGGTGAAAGGGGTGAGAAAATCACTCGCCGAGCTCCTTGAGGCGGGCCTTGGCCTTATCATGAAGCGGCCCGGACTTGGCGGTGCTCACGATGTCGCGGTAGTAAACTTTGGCGGATTCTATCTTGCCGGTTTTTTGATAGAACTCGGCGATGTCGTAGGATTTTTGTAAGTCGCGACCGCCGAGGTTAGAGATCAATTTACGAGCTTCCGCATTCCGCGAATGGCCGGGATACTGGATTAGGTAGTCATTGAAGGCCTCACGGGCGAGGGCGACGTTTGCCTGATTCTGGTTTCCCCGCTCTGCCTCGGCCATGAGGATGACACCGACTCGGAAGAGTGACTCGGGAGCCTCGGCGCTGATCGGTTGGTCGCTGACGAGCTTGCGGTAAGCGAGGGTGGCCTCTTTGAATTTCTTCTTCCCTTCGTAAAGGCGACCGATGGTGAACTGGGCCTTGGAGGCGGCTGGGGATTTCGGGGCATTATCACGGACCTTACCGAGCATTTCCACGGTCTTTTCGAGCGAGAGCCTCGTTTTCAGCCCGAGCATACTTTGTTTCACATCGCCATCGGCGGCGGACTGGGCCATGGAAATCTGGCGGTTGAGGGCGGTGGTGTAGAGCCCACTGCCTTGGAAACGGGAAAGAAATTGGTCATAAGCCTCGAAGGATTTCACGATGTCGCCCTGTTGTTCGAGAAGCTGGGCTTGGCGGAAGCGGGCCTGCGGGGCAGACGGGGCGAAAGGGTAGCGGGTGGCAGTTTGGTCGTAGAGCTTGATGGCCTTTCCGGTCTTACCGGCTTGGTCGGCGAGCTTGGCGCTTTGGTAAAATTTCTCACCCTCGGCCGCGGCAGCTTGGGTATTTCCCGCCATGATCGGCGTATCGGGGTCCGGGCCGCAGGAGGAAAGGTGGAACGCGGAAGCAGAAATCAACGCGAGGGCAGCAAACCGATAGGTCATGCGCGGCAGCATAGGAGGCGGGAGAGGCGGGGAAAGCCCAAAATCAGTCACTTGCCAAGTTCCACGGCGCGCTGAGTCGCGGCTCCGACGGCCTCGATCAAGGCGGAGCGCAGGCCGTGTTTTTCCAAGGTGGCAAGTCCGGCGATGGTGGTGCCGCCGGGTGAGGTGACCATGTCCTTGAGCACGGCGGGGTGCTCGCCGGTTTCGAGGACCATGGCCGCAGCACCGAGCACGGTTTGCGCGGCGAGGCGGACGGAATCGGCGCGGGGGATGCCAGCGCGGACCCCACCGTCGGCGAGGGCGTCGATCACCAGATAAATGTAAGCAGGGCCGCTGCCGGAGAGTCCAGTGACGGCATCCATCAGCCGTTCCGGGACTTCGAGTGCGAGGCCGACTGCGCCGAGCAGTGCCTGCGCCGTCTGTGCATCTGCTGGAGTAGCGCGGGTGCCGAGGCAGTAGGCGGCGGCTCCGTGGCCGACGAGCGCCGGGGTGTTCGGCATGGCACGGATGACGCGGAAATTCTCAGACGCGGCAGCTTCCAAGGCGGCAAGCGTGACCCCAGCGGCGATGGAAATGACCAAGCGCGACTCCCCCGCGGCGGCTTTTGCAGCGTCAGCGAGGGCCTTCGCGACATCCGGCGGCTTAGTGCAAAGCAGGATAATTTCGCTCGCGGCAGCCAATTCCACGACATCGGTAGTGACCTTCGCGGCGGTGGCGAGGACAAATGCCTCACGGGATTTTTCAAACGGATCGCAGCCGATGATGTCCGTAGCCCCGACCACTCCGGCACGGATCGCGCCTTGGACCAGTGCTGTTCCCATTTTCCCACAACCGATGACGCCAAGCTTCATGGCCGGAGATTAAGCGGCCCATCGCAGCACACGCCAGCGTCATTTTGCTTGGAGCTGCGGGCCGTGCGTGGCCATCTTGCGCCATGAGAATACGGTTGATCGCGGCATTGCTGGTGGGTTGTGGCTTGGCGGCGGGTGAGGAAACGGCAGCCCCAGCGACACCCAAGGCGGTGGTGAAAACGAAAATTTCACGGAACCCCGAGGACGCCGCCCACCCGAAGGCAGTGGTCGTTTCACCCACCGCAGATGAGACCCCGGGCGTGGAAGCCGCGATCCCCGATCCCGTGAAAGCGCTAGGCGAACCGGCCCTATTTAATTTCCCCAACGGCATCCAAATGGCCGTCACCGCTGCCACCGACAAGGCCCAAGTCCACGTGAATCAAGGGATGAACCACCTCCACGGCGGTTGGGAATTCGAGGCTAGCCGCCATTTCGCTGTCGCCATGCGCGAAGACCCAGAATGCCTGCTCGCCCACTGGGGGATGCTGATGTCACTGCTCACCCCGTCCCCGGAAAACGACAAGGCACGCATCGCCGTCACCGCCCGGTTGCTCGACCTCGTGGATCAGGGAAAAGGCACCGAGCTTGAGCGTGGTTACGCCTTTGGCCTGATCAAATACATCGAAGAAGGCCCCTCCGGAGCCACCATCGCCTTCCACAAGGTCGCCGCCCAATTTCCGAACGACCTCCAAGCCGGCATCTTCGCCGCGCTTTTCGGTCGCGGCGGCTACGACGACCTCGGCTCCGCCACGCCCGACCAAGAAGTCGCCGAGAAGAGCCTACTCGCGATGATCGAGAAAAACCCGCTGAGTCCGCTCCCGCTCAATGCCCTGCTCACCATTCGCGCCGAGTCCCCAGACCTCAGTAGCTCGCTCGACCTCGCCCGCAAGCTCACCCAGATGGCCCCGGACTACCCACCATATTTCCACCTCCTCGGCCACTACGAATGGCGCTGCGGCCACCACGGCAAGGCGACTTCCGCATTTGGCCGCGCCTCGACCTTTTTCGAAACTTGGATGAAGGAAAACAAAGCCAGCGTCGCCGACTGCCCCGAGTGGGTGAAGTCCGAGTGCTACCGCATCGTCTCGCTTGCCTCCAAGGGCGACTTCGATACCGCCTACGCCGCCGCCCGCCAAGTCGCCGCCACCCCCGCCCCGAAAGGCCGCAGCTCTTCATCTGGTGCCCGCCTCCTCATCTGGGATGCTAAAACTCTCCCCGCCCGCGTCCTCCTCCGCCGTGGCCTTAAGGGAAATGCCAGCGACGCCCTGCATTCCCTGCCCTCCCCTGCGGAAATCAAGGAGACCCGCGACTCATCGCTCGCCTACTGGTGGATCGATGGACTCCGGCTCGCCCTCGAAGCACGCCGCCTCATCGAAGAGGGAAAAATCAGCGAGGCCCGCGACGTCGTGGACGCCATCACCCATCACGGCGAGGCCATGAGCAAGACCCAAGCCACCGCCGCTTCGAATGGCGAGCGCTCCCCATGGACTCGCGGCTTCCGCGCCATGGAAGTCCTCGCCAGCGAGCTCCGCGGCCAGCTCACCATGGCCGGTCCTAAGGAACGCACCGGCACCGCTTATAATTGGTTCGCCTCCGCTGCCGACCGCCAAGTCCCCGCTCCCATGATGTTTCCACCCATGAATCTCACCCCCATGGCCATCCACCTCGGCGAGTATTTCCTCACCACCAGCCAGCCCAAGGAAGCCATTGAGGCCTACCAACGCGCCCTCACCAGTTTCCCGAACGACATGACCGCCCTCCTCGGCCTGAAAAAATCCTACGAGCAAGCCAAACAGCCGGAAGACGCCACCGCCACGCAGGGAAAAATCGACAGCCTGCGTGCGGACTGAGCACTGCCCAACTCCCCAGCGCCAACGGTGCGACCCATCCCAGCCTAGGGCATCGCCCCAATTCCCCAGCGCCGACGGCGCGACCCATCCCAGCCTAGGGCATCGCCCTAGGAAATGAATTCGACTCAACATCAAAGGGCTGAAGGGCCGGTCCATCGGTGATTCCGAGTCACAATTTCAGAATGGGCCGGGCCTTCAGCCCTCATTTTCTCCTCACCGACGATTCCTAGGGCGTTGCCCTAGGCTGGGATAGGAAGCGCCTTTGGCGCGGAAGACTGATAAACGATATCCAGAATCATACCGACGGATTCCTCACGCCAGCTGAAGCGGAAGGTCTCGTCGTGCCGGTGTGAGGTAGAGTGCCCTACTCAGCCTTCTTTTCCCACTGCTCGCACTTGGCACTTGGAAATTTCCCGGGCTTTCCAGACGCTCCCAGCCATGTCGCACAGTCCCATCGATGTCCGCTACGTCGCGAATCTCGCCCGCCTCGAACTCTCCGAGGCGGAAGTCGCGGAATTCCAGCCTCAGCTCGAAGCCATCCTCGGCTACATGGAGACCCTCTCGCAGCTCGACGTCTCCGGGATCGATGAAACCGCCCACGCCACCCCCGTTTTCGGCCGGATGCGTGACGATGTCCCGCACACCAGCCTGACACCGGAAGCGGTCCTCCAAAACGCCCCCGACCAAGCCCAAGGCCAGATCCGCGTGCCGAAAGTCGTCACCGACGCATAAATCAAAATTTCCCTCTCCACTCTCCACATGACCATTTCCCAACTCCGCCAGCAGCTCACCGCCGGAGCCACCACCGCCACCGCGATTCTCGAAAAACTCGCCGGGGAAATCGCCGCTCGCGATCCCCAGACCGGTGCCTATCTTTCGCACGATCTCCAGTCCGCCCTCGCCGAGGCCGCCGTCGCGGACCTTTCCTTGCCGCTCGGTGGCATCCCCATCGCCATCAAGGACAACATGAACGTCCTCGGCCAGCCCTGCACTTGCGGCTCGAAATTTCTCGAAAACTACGTCGCCCCCTACGACGCCACCGTTATCAAAAAACTCCGCGCCGCCGGGGCCATCCCCTTCGGTCGGATGAATCAGGACGAGTTCGCGATGGGATCTTCCACCGAAAATTCCGCCCTCGGAAAAACCCGTAACCCCCACGACCCGTCGCGCATCCCCGGCGGTTCCTCCGGTGGTTCCGCCGCCGCCGTCGCCGACCGCACCGCCATCGCCGCTCTTGGTTCTGACACTGGCGGCTCCATCCGCCAGCCCGCCTCGCACTGCGGAGTCGTAGGCCTCAAGCCATCCTACGGCCGCGTTTCCCGCTACGGCCTTGTCGCCTTCGCCTCCTCGCTCGACCAGATCGGCCCGCTCACCCAGTCGGTGGAAGACGCCGCGCTCATTCTCCAAGTCATCGCCGGGTTCGACCCCGCAGACTCCACCAGTCTCGATGTCCCCGTCCCGGACTACTTGGCCACTCTCCACGACGGCGTGAAGGGGCTGAAACTCGGCATCCCCAAGGAATACTTCGGCCCTGGGATCGATCCCCAAGTCCGCGCCCAAGTCGAGAAATCCATCCAATCCCTCGCCGCGCAAGGTGCCGAGCTTGTCGAAATTTCCCTGCCGCACACCGCCTACGCCGTCGCCACCTACTACGTCATCGCCCCGGCAGAGGCCTCGTCGAACCTCTCGCGCTTCGACGGAATCCGCTACGGCCACCGCGCCGCCAACCCGGCCGATGTCTTGGATCTTTACAAAAAATCCCGCGAGCAAGGCTTCGGCCCCGAGGTGAAACGCCGCATCATCCTCGGCACCTACGTCCTTTCTTCCGGCTACCACGACGCCTTTTACAGCCGCGCCCAGAAGGTCCGCACCCTCATCCGCCAAGATTTCGAGAACGCGTTCGCGACGGTCGATGCCATCCTCTCCCCCGTCGTCTCCAGCCCTGCCCGGGAAATCGGTGTGGCCCACAGCGACCCACTCGAAGAATACCTCTCCGACATTTTTACCATCGCCGCCAACCTCGCCGGCATCCCAGGCATCTCCGTCCCTTGCGGCACCGTCGTTTCAGATGATGGGAAAAACCTCCCCGTCGGCCTGCAAATCCTCGGCCCCCACCTCGGCGAGGCCATGCTCCTCCGAATCGCCAAGGCCGCCGAACGAGACTAAAATTTGGAAACCCATCCAACCCGCCATCGACCGCTGGGCGATGTGACCACCCACCCAATCCGAGCGTTGTGAAATCCTCCACGTTTTAGCCAAACTAGAACCTCTCACTCTGCCCAGAAATCCTTGCGTCAATCTTGCGGCAGCACTGAACGACTCACTGAGTTTGTCGGAAATCGGAGAGAGTTAGAAGAACCACTCCCGGCGGAAGCGTCTTCTTAAAATCTTGAAGCTTCCGTTCAATTTCTCCAACCGAGGCAGATGAGGTCGCGAAAAAAGCCACCTCCGCGTTTGCTGGCGTCACCCGCTCCCGAGAAAGGTGCATTTCTCCGACTTTGATCCAGCCGATCGCCCGGGCAGGCACCCAGTTTTCGTAAACGATGGCGAGTTCCACCCCGCGTTTCCGAGCCTCTTCGACCATCCACGAGGGGTCGCTCTTTTTCATCCGTGCATCCAAGGCCTCCTGCGAGGCGAGCCCCCATAGATCGAGGATATACTGATCATTGTGGAAACTAACCCATCCTAAGTCATTCACCGCCAACGGCTTTTTCCACCACTCCGTCACGAATCGATGCATCTGGAATTGCTGATCGTAGATGTTATTCGACGCCACTGGGACGGTCAGCAACCCGGCAGTGGCGGGAAACGAAATCAATAACCCGAAGAGCGCCACGGTCGCCGAGTGTCCATGAGTCCATTTTTTTGATAGGCGGAAAGCCGAATCCCCGATCAGCAAAAATATCCCATACAGCGATGCCGCATAAATATAACACTCGTAGCGATGATACCATCCATAAGCCCCGAAGCACGCATGCAGAATCCCCGCAGCCGCTAGACCAAGCGCCGCACCTCGGGTCCTTTTCGCTTCCGAGCACAGGCTGAGACCCACAAGAACCGCAGTCATCAGCAGCAAGATGATCCCGCGGTTGCCCATCAGCGACTGCGCCACCGCCTGAAGAATCCCTCCGACCAAGTGGCTATCTGTCAGCAGGTGGGACTTCGAGGTGATCGAGCTCGGAATCAATGGCAATCCGAGAAAATAAAGGAATCCCGAAAACACCGCCAGTCCCGCGACCGCCGCACCGCCGCTCACCATGGCCGCGACCTTCTGTTTTTTAAAAAAAAGTAACCCACACGCCACGGCAGTCAGCGCCATGTTTTCATACCGCACCCACGGCCCGCAGACGACAGCCACCATGAACCAACGATCCACATTCCCCGTTTTTGAAAATTGAATCATCCCATCCACCACCATCACCGCCATCAGCACCTGCAAATTATGCTCCATCCCGCTGAACACCAAGCCCACCACATTACACCCGAGCAGGACGGCCCAGCCCATCGTCGCCCGCCCCACTTGCAACGACAGCCCGCGCTCCCCTTCTGGCGATGGAAACGCCCGCCGCAGGCCCCGCAAAACCACCACACAAGTCAGAAATCCGAAACCGAGGTTCAGAATCAGCGGCATCACCTCGACCAGCGGAGTCCGCGCCAAGGGCGCGATTAGAAATGGCCAGATGGGACTGGAGCAAGGTGCGCAAAACTCAGCACTATTCACCCCGTAGTGGCCACGAGCGATTTCCTCCGCCACCGCCAGATGGATGTAAGGGTCATCCATCGTGTAAACGAGCTTGAAGTCATTCAGCACGAGAATGGCCAGCAGCTCGACCAGACACACCAGAATAAAGCCGCCCAAAATGAGCACCGCATCCACCGGTACCGCGGTTTTCCTGAGACTATTTGAATTCGTAATCGGCCTCGCCGTAGTGGGTGACTCACTCATTTCGAGAGATAGATAATTAAAAAAACGATTTGGCAGACCTTGATTTCTGTCAGCGATTGATAGGAATTGTTGGGCGACTGCCGCGATCTTGTTCGGAATTGCATCTTGCACAAGCCAGAGGTTGCCGAGTCGCGAGATGTCCGACTCTATCCGACAGCAGCCCACCGCGACCGACCGAGGTCAGGTGCCCACTGTCAATATCGATTTTTAAAAACATCCGTCACCTCGGGCGTGGATTTTAAAAAAAGACTAGCTTTTTTGAAAGATCATTCTAAACCGAGGAAAGCCAAGCGCTGCGGATTGTTAATGCAACTTGACAAATCTGCTCCCCGCCCTAGAACCGGATCGAAATCGAAATTTTTAACGATGTCCCCGCAAGCTCCATCCATCCATCTCGACTCCGGTCTGGAAATTGGTTACAGCAGTCCCCTCGCCAAGTTCGGCGAATCGGTGGCTCTAGGTGGCGGCACCCATTTCCTGCTTGCCCGGAACGGTCGGGGCAAGACGACTCTCCTTCGTACGCTGGCCCGGACCCAGAAGCCCCTCGCCGGAAATTTTCGCACCGCAGGCTTTCTTCAATATCTCCCCGAAGACCTGCGCTTCGATCCCACCGTCACCCCGGCGCTGGTCTTTCGGATGATGCTGCCGAAGTCCCGCTTGGACGCGGCCTTCGCGCTCGCCAGCCGGATCGAGCTGGATGTCAAGAAACCCTACGGCCGCCTTTCCACCGGTAATCGCCGCAAAACCAGCCTGATCATGGCCGAATTTTCCGTAAAACCGGAAAACGGGAATATCCTACTTCTCGATGAGCCGTTCAGCGGCCTCGACGCTTTCGCCCGCCAAGCCTTCGAACAAATCTGGAAGGAATCTTCCGACAATGTTCTGCGTCTCGTGAGCTGCCACCCGGACTACGACTCCATGGAGATGCCCAGCGCACTCATGATTGAGGGTCATCACGCCCGCCACCTCCACGATTCGAGCCAGACTTGGAGCACCCTGAAGTCTTTGATGAATTGAGCCATGAGACTGTTCCGACTCACCTTCGCGACGATCTTCCAACGGAAGGCATGGGCCATCTGCGCATTCGCCGTGATCGTTCTTCCGTTCGTGCTGCCAGTCATTTCGAGCGCCACTGAGAAGCCGATTCTTGTCCAGCCGGCCCGGGTCCTTGCCTCATGGGGCACCCTTTGGATTTGCACGCTGGTCTGGGGTCTTTTCACCGCCGCCCAGCAGGGGGAAAATAATGCCAAGACCGGCGTCGGCGAGTATTTTTACACCACCGGAGTTTCCGCCACTCGCCAGCTTTTCGAGATTTGGTTGGCCGTCTTTTGCTTCATCGCATTTCTCGCTCTGATCACCGCTGCCGTCTGTCAATTCTCCGCCGCACCGGGCGACCTCGGCG
Organism: Luteolibacter sp.; assembly: GCA_043766715.1. Classification (GTDB taxonomy): domain Bacteria; phylum Verrucomicrobiota; class Verrucomicrobiia; order Verrucomicrobiales; family Akkermansiaceae; genus Luteolibacter. The sequence goes on along the minus strand of JAYUHS010000176.1, from coordinate 33,213 downwards.
AGCGTGCGATGTGGTGGACTCTCAATCTCCAATACGTCACTTTATTCCTGTTGGTGATCGGCCCGCTGTTGGCGCTCTCGGCAGCACTCGCCTCACGATTTGGTGCCGTCACCGGCTTCGCGGCCACACTCGGCCTCACGATTTACGGCCTGTATGGCGTGGGCTACCTCGATAACATGCTGAAGCTTGAGCAAAATCCCATTCTCCAAGGGCTTTGGCTTTACTCACCTCACTACCGGTTCGCGGATCTGACTCAGCGACTTCTTCTCAAATCCGGCGCCCTTCCCACCCAAGCCTTCCTTGAAATGATCGTTTACTTCGGCGGCATTCTCGCAGTTTACGCGGGTGTCTCCCGCCTTTGCTTCCGCACGAAACTTTCTGCCTGATTTCCTCTCTTCACCGCGCCTTCCACCATGACACGTCTGATCACCCACACGATTTCCGCCAGCCTCATCGGCTTGGGCGTTACGGCGTGGGCGTTTGCGGGTCGTGGACTAGTCACCGATCCCGATCTGAGTGTTCCGTTAAATCCCCTTGGCATCAATGGCAGTCCTTACGGCGAGGTTTTTGCCATGGCGATGCAAGGCCCGATCGATACCTACTTCAACAGTTCCATGAGCGGCGGAGCGACCCGTCCGGCGGGTGCTCACAAGGTGGAGGCCGAGGTTGCCGCTCCAGCGAAAATTCCAACCTCCTTCACCGCACGTTTGAAGGGGCTCCTCGCCTCGCTCGACAAGGCTGCTGAGACTCGTACCAATCCGAAGGCTCCCGGCAGTGCCCTGCGTTTCTACCTGCGCCGCCAAGTGGAGGACAAACTTCGCTTCACCTACCAGCTCGATCCTGCCCACTACGCGAACTACAATTCGCTCCACTTTTTCCTCACCGAGCCCCAGCTCGGCACCCGCCCCGAGCTTACGCCATCCGCCACCAAGCTTGCGGATGACACCATCCGTTATTGCCTGAAGCAAGAACAGGACCCCCGGCCAGCACTCACTGCCGCTGCAGCGGTGACAAATGTCCTCGAGCTAATGTTCAACGATTACCGGGCCGGCTCGCGGAAATTCACCTTCGCCCAGATGCACCATAAGCTTGATCTGCTGGACGTCTGCCTCGCCCGCTACGTCACGATTTCTCAAAAATGGGATCAATCGAAAAATTGGGATTTACTTTCTCCCATGCGGATTTCCGAGTGCCAAGATCGTGTCAGCTTCATCCGTAAGATCCGGGAAGCGGCGGTGAAAACCATTGACCGGCTCGAAGGAACACCTCAAGAGTCTCAAGCGATAAATTGATCGTTCGCCTACCCCTTCTTACATGTCTGTATTCTCCATCATCACTGAACCACCGCCGCTCCCGGGATTTGCCCCGGCGGCAGTGCCAGTGCGTTTCTCCAGTGGGATGCGGGGTAAGGAACTGCTGGCTATTATTTTCCGGGTCTGCCGTGAGCAGAAGGTCTCAGACATCCAGATGCGGTCAGATCGGCCAGTTTACATCCATACCAACAAGGGCATGGAGAAACTCGACTTCCTTGGCATCCTATCACCCGCCCACCTCGACGAGATCCTCAAGGAACTCATCGCCAACCGCGAAAGCGGCAGCCACGGCTTCGGCCAAGACAAGGGCATCGATCTGCGAGTGGACGAAAAAATCCGCCGCGCCATTGCGGATTTCTCAGAGCACCGGGTCGCGGATTTCTCCTGCGACGGCATCCTCTTGAGCGATTCTGCCGACAGCGAGGAACGCTCCGGGCGGCTGCGGATCCAAGCGCACCTCAGCTCCTCGGGTCTCGGCATCACTTGCCGGATTCTCAATGACTACATCCCCGAGCTTGAGTCGCTCGGGATCGATCCAGACACCACGGACACCCTCCGCCACGGCGTGCTCAAGCGGGCGGGCCTCTGCCTCGTCACTGGTCCCACCGGTTCGGGTAAATCCACCACCCTCGCCTCACTCATCGACTGGGCACGGCGGAATCATCCCAAGCACATCGTCACCGTCGAGGATCCGATCGAGTATCAATACCCGGACGATATGGACGATCCGGACTACCCCGGCCACCGTATCCCCTCGCCCAGCATCATCACCCAGCAAGAAGTCGGGCGGGATGTGCATTCTTACCGCCAAGGCCTCAAGGATGTGCTGCGTAAGGCTCCGCACATCATCCTTCTTGGGGAAATCCGGGATCGCGAGGCCATGGAAACCTGCATGGAAGCCGCCCAGACCGGCCACCTCGTTCTCTCTACCCTTCACACCACCGGCGCGGTCAAGACCATCGGTCGGATTCTTGAGCTTTACCCGAAGGATATGCACTCAGCCGTCCTCAGTCGGCTGTCTGAGATCCTGATCTTCATCCACTCGCAAGGCCTGCTCAATGGCGTCCACAAGCGAGTGCTCACCTACGAATTCCTCCAGAATAACGACGACGCCGTCTCCAGCGCCATCGCCAGCTACGATGGCGGTGCCCATTCGCTCGAGGATGTGATCCGCAGAGCCGGTAACATCGAGTGGGATAACAATCTCAAGCGCCTGATGAACCAAGGCGTCATCACCCCAGAAACTTTCTACAACGCCAAAATGAACAAAAACGAAGATGGCGAGTAATAACACCTTCTGAGAAATGCCGATGGAGCCGGAAGAATTTAGAATTCTCCCTCTCCCAAGCATTCTCGATCCGACAAAATAGCAACACACCTAGATATAGAAAATAACACACTATGAAACTTACAAACACCCTGAGCGCAAAGCCCAAGTCCGGTATGACCCTGCTTGAATTGACGGTCGTCATCCTCGTCTTGCTTTCCCTCATCTCGATCCTCTTCATTGGCGCTCGCGCTTGGAAGAAGGGTTCGGACCGCGCAGCGAACATTCTGAACATTCGTAACGTGCAACAAGCCGTGCGTGCTCACGCGAACGTCCGTCAACTTCTTGAAGGCGCTACACTCGCCTCCACGGATATTGTCGGCGCAGATAAGTATCTCCGTGCTCCAACACCTCCAAACACCACACTTGGTGCATATACATATCTTACTTCAGTTCCAACTACAGGAGTATTGTATTTAGTTGGTGATTATACGGCTGCAGGCGCCAGCGCTGACTTCGCACCAGCTACCACGACCACTCAAGAATGGTAAATTAATGATCTCCAATTAGGAGACTTAGTTCTACGGCTCACCTGCCAACGGTGGGTGAGTCGTTTACTTGTTTGAGTGATTGATTAGTTTTGATCCAGCGAATTTACACTACCCATGGAGTTCACGTCTAGTGGCCTGATGAAACCTAAGTCAGGAATGACCCTGCTTGAGCTTACAGTCGTTATCCTTGTGATGATCACACTCATCACAATCCTTTTCATCGGCACCCGCGCTTGGAAAAGAGGCTCTGACCGCTCCGCAAACATCATCAACATCCGAAATGTACAACAAGCCGTCCGGGCTCACGCGAACACCCGCCAGCTCGCCATTGGCAGCCCACTTGCCCAGACCGACATCATCGGCCCCGGCAAATATCTCGGTAGCGTGACTTCCCCTAACCCTGACATCACCTACACGGGTAATTTCGATTCTACCATCCCACCGGTCGGCACTCTCTACCTCACGCCAACCTACCTCAATACCACGGCGGACGCTGAGTTTGCCCCGCTCGCAGGGAGTTACTCCAGTTGGTGATTCCATCATTCCTCTCCGATTTGTGATTTTCTCTCTAGCCTAAGCTATTTTCTCGCTTTGACTTTTCCGGATTACCCCGCTTACTCCGCCTCCCACTTCCCTAATCCCTTCTCCCTTGGCCACCTTCCAACACCCCGCCGCCCTGAATGCCCTTAAGCAATTCAGCCAAGCCCGCGCGATTCTGCGCACCACCACCCGCGCTAGTAATCCTGCTTGGTATCAAGAGGCATTGGAACTGGATTATCAGCTTCACCTCCGGGCCGACGGCGCAGGTGTAGTCACCTTTTACTACGACCGCAAAAAATCCCTGTGGAGTGCAGGCCCTGCCCTGACCGAGGAAGCGCTCCAAGAGCCGTCGAAAATTGAGTCGCTGGCCACCGAAGCCATCCGTGCCGCCCGCTCGCACGGTGCAACCTCAGTCGGTGTCATCCTGCACGTGGCGGATGAATTCGCCACCACCGCACTCAAGTCGGAGTTCGATCATGCTGCCGTTCTCCCCGAACTCCGAGAGGCTGCCATCGCCAATCCCGCTTCAATTCTGTCGGACTCTTCGATCGATGCCGCGCAATCCGCATGGCGCATCCTGCCCTATCCTGCTGCGGGCGGTGAGGCCATCGCCACCACCATCACGCTCACCAAACATTATACCCTGCTCTTCGATGCGCTGCGCCAAGCGGGGGAAAGAGAAAATTTCCCGGTCATCACCCATGCTCTGAGCGCACCCTTGGTCGCCCTCATGGGCTTCGGCGAGCGGGCGACGCTGACTCCGGGCAAGGCATTTGTCGTCATCCTCCAATACCCGTGGCTAACGGCGCTTGGCTTCTTCAATGAGCGCGGAGACCTCCGGCTCGTCCGCACGCTCCAGCACCGTGGTCTGCGCAGGCCGACGAATTTCCGCAACGCCCTCGCCACGACCAACGCCTCACTTGAGTTCAGCGATCCCGATCTCTTCATCCTCCCACTGGGTGCGAATGTCGATGCCACGGTCGCCGCAGACTTGAAGCTTGCCTTCCCGATTAGCCGCGTGGAAGTGGTCCAGCAGCCGGAAACTGAGGGCATCCCGAGCTGGTGCCCGGAGCCAGTGATGGCCATGCAGACGCCTTCCACTCCGGCCAAGGGATTCACCACCAGCCACACCTTCCAAATCCTGCGCGAAGAACGATGGGCACTCCAAGACTTTCTACCGACGCCCAGCGAGATCGCTGACGTCTTCCCCGAACGCTCCGACATGCGACTACTGCGAACACTGCGGATCGCACGAGTCGCCGTGTATGGCATCGCCGCCGTCTGCGTCGCCTATTTTGGATTACAAGCCCTGCAATTGACTTGGCGCGACGAATGGAAATTCGACTCCACGCAAGCCCAAGCCGCGCAGGCCAAGCTCACCAAGCTCAACCAAGAAAAACAGCGCCTCGATCACTGGAGTAATTTACTCGAAGACCGCTCGAAGGGCTGGATGAACATGGAAGCTTTTTCCCAGATGTTCCCGGAGAAAGGCGGAATGTTGGTGAAAACCTACAAGCACACGGTCAAACCCGATGCCACCGCATCCGGTAAAGCAAAGGTCGGCTTCGTCAAGGATTGGAAAATCACCGGGTTTGCCCGCGCTGAGGCAAAAGACTATTTAGAGACCATCAACACCCGCGAGGGGATTTCGGATTACTTCACCAAAATCGCCCAGATCACTGGTAACAGCACCTACAGCCCGAATATCGGAAACCGTAATTTGGTGGTGAACATCCGCACCCCGGAAAATGCAGCCTTCAAAGCAGACTCGCCCACTTCGGCAGATTTGACCGATGAAAGTAGCTATCCCTACACCTTTGACATCACCATCACCCAGCGCTTCGAAGCGACCGACCCGATGGCGATCAACGTTGCCAAAGCTCCCTAACCCCCTCCCGCTCTCAATTTTCTGATTTTATGAGTCTTTATCGTCAACCGATCATCCTCTTTGGGATCGTCCTCCCCATCCTCGTCGGCGCGGCGGTGGTGGGTGGGTCCTCCGTGCTCAAGTCACAGGTCGTGGATTCCTTTAATACCAAGGAGAAAGACGCCAAAAACGCCTCAATGGGAGTGGCCGCTGCGCGTGAGGTCGAGGCCCAAGTGAACAGCCATCGCCCACAAATGGCCCGCTGGAATGTCCAGCTTGGGCTCGAAACGAAAAGCTTGGTCAATAAGAACCTAAAGGAGATCGCCGAACACCTTCCCAGTAAGGAAATTATCTTTGGCGGTGGCGATCCTTCGGTCGCCAAGGCGGGATTCGGCAGTGTTTCCGCGCAGAATTCCTCTCAGGTGAGCATCTCCTTCCGCAGTACCTTTCGGACCATGCAGCTCGCCCTGCTCGAGTTGGAAACCCGGATGCCACAGCTTCAACTCCAAGAGCTAAATATCCTCCCAAATCCTAGCCAATCCTCGCTGCTCAACTTCCAAGTCAACTACACCGCATGGGAAAACTAGCCATTATTTACTTCGCGGTAGCGTTGTCGTCACCTGCGTTCGCGCAGTCGGCGTCGAACTTCGATCCCGCACCGTCCCATCAGGTGAAGCCGAGTCCGGGGTCCGAAAACGGCGTAAAGCCCGCTTCAAAAGACTTGGGTAACGTGGACTCGACGCCCTCGCGCCTGATTGGTCCGACGGAGATCGAGTCCTACTTGAAGTCGATTTCATCGCAATTCCTCATGAAGAATCGGGTGCGCGATCCCTTCGGCTTGACTCAGAATCCGGAAGTGGTGCCACTCACCAAGCCTTCCAACTTTGGCAATGGTGCCGTCGCAACCAAACAGGCCACACCGTTCAGCCAGATCGTGCCGCTGATCGCCGTGACGACGGTTATGCCGAGGGAAAAGATGTTTTTATACGGAAGCCGTCCATTTAGACAGGGAGAACTGATTCCGCTTAAATACCAAGGCAAGCAATTGCGGGTGCAAATCACGGAGGTGAGTTCTCAGCAGATCACCTTCCGAAATCTGGATACGGGCGAGACGGCCAGCCGCAGACTCAACGGCCTGCCCCTAGGTCTGACTCCCGGCAGCCAACCAACTACCGTTCCTGGGATGACTCCCAACCGCACGAATGCCCCCATCGAACTCGACGCGGGTAACTCCGCTCCCTAACCTTTTCCCTACCGACACGAATCATGAAAGCCGCGAATCTCTTCAACTTCTCCGCAGCCCTGCTGACGGCGGGAATCCTCCACGCCCAAACACCGGTCGATCCGATGATCGAACCGGTCATCCCCAACGAAGAGCAAGCTCCCGTTACTCCGGGAGCACCCAGTTCCCAATCAGAAGTTTCCGCACCGGCCAGCAATCCCTCCACTCCCGGAGGAGTGGCGGACCTTCCGCTAAATCATCAGCCTCCGACGGAACCTGCCGCCGGCCCAGCAGTGGCCCCTGCACCCTTTGCCCCGCTAGAACAGCAGAAACAGGATATGGAGAAATCGGCGGACGGCTACAACATGATGGAAGCTCGCATCAACGATATTTTCCAATTTCTCGCGACATCCGCTAACAAGCAGTATTTCCACAACAGTCAGCTCAACACGCCCGAATACAACGTCACGGGTCATCTCACGGAAGGAAATCCACTCCAGCAAATGGAGGAACTCGCATTCGGCCGGAGCTTGATGCTTTATACCAAGGGCAATACCATCTACGCTCTCACCGAGGATCAACTTGCCAAGCTTCCAAGCACCGAGTTTCACTACCAGCTCCGCTATCTCCGCCCAACTGACATCAACCAGATCAAGGATTTGATCCTACCGATGCTCACCGCCAAAGCCGGGGGCGCAGTCGGGTTGGTCAATTTCGAACCGAAGACCAACACCATCATCGTGATCGACTCTGCTTATCGCATCGAGCGAGTTCGAGAACTTCTCCACAGCATCGATAAGGCAAAGGGCCAGATCATCGTAGAAACCAAAATTCTCCGCATCACCAGCGCGACTGCCGAGCGCACCGGAGTGAACTGGACCACTGCACTGGGTAAGGATGGGACTAGTCTGCGTCTCTCTCGCGACCTCAACTCGATCTTCGGCCTGTCTGCACCCGTCGCCTCCAGCGTCGTGACAGGCGGAGATTCGAACATTGTGCTGTCTCCAATCCAACTAAACGGTGTCCTCCGAGCGCTCGCTGAGGGGACCCTCGCCCGCCAAATTTCCAATCCCACCCTCATCACCGAGGACAACGAACAAGCGAGCATCTTCATCAACGATCGCCTTCCCATCATCACTTCGACAGTCAGCGGTGGGGCCAATGGTTCGGAGACTCAGCGCACCGAGCAGGTCCGCTATAAAATCGACGCCGAAGATCCGACTTTCAGCTCAAACCCTGAAAAACATCGGGAAATCGGGATCTCGATGGTGGTCACCCCCACTCTCTTGCCCGACGGCACGATCCGCATGAAACTGCGCCCCCGGTCTGCCCAGATCGTCGAACAGATCACCAGCTTTCAAGGCAATAAATATCCGCGTGTCACTGAGTCGATGGTCGAATCTCTGGCCCGCGTTCCGGATGGTTTTTCGCTGGTCGTCGGCGGCTTCTACGGCGAGGCCCAAAGCGATGCGAAGACCAAAATCCCACTTCTTGGCGATCTCCCCGTGGTGAACTTCTTCTTCAAGAGCAAAGAAGCCTCCAAAGAAAAAACCAGTCTGGTGTTCATCGTCACGCCCAAATCCTACGATCCGACCAAACACTCGGAAAACCGCGCCACCAACAACCGGATCCACTCAGCCACCGAACTCGCGTGCGACTACAACTGGCTGGATGAAAACAACCCGGGTGCTGCCCACGAGCCGAATTTGAAGCGGACGCTCCGCGGACTGCAACCAGGTCAAGCACCGTATTACCCGCGTGCCGACGAACTTGCACCGCAAGAAAACTACCCCACCAACCGCACCCCACTTCGTTTCGGCAAGGCCGGAAAGCGCTGACCCACTCTGCGGTTTTCTTCCCCCCGGTTAGAATTCCCGTAATTCTATGCCTTCCTTATCCCCATTTTTGGCTGCTCAAGAGTCCCCCCCAACTTCCCGTAATAGCGATCTCTGGGACATCGCCGACGTCTGCCTACAGCGCACCGCAGAGGTGCTCTACCAAGTCCGCGCCGGGACTGCCGCCGAGATTTCGCAAGCCATGGCAATCGTCCGCGAGGAATATGTTTCCGAGCGACCGTCCGAACTTCTCGAAACGCTCGCCCGCATCCAAGGCCACGACGAGCAACATCTCGCCCCCGCCGTCATGGAACTCGGAAATAAGATCGCCGCCACCTTGGAGTGCAACGCTCCCTACATCCCCTTCGCCGGGAAACTCTTCGCACCAGCGGCCTTCTACGAATCGTTCGACCAGATCCACCAGCTCGCTCGGATCTTGCTCTCGCCCGTGATCTACGCCGAGGACACCGATGCGATCGGCACCGCCTCAGTGAATCCAATCGCCTCGACCATCCTTGCCGAGGAAATCCGAAAAGCCGCCTACAAACGCTTCGGCATCCGACCGTTCGTCACCATCTCCCGTCTCGACTACGAGAGCTGGAATTTCCTCACTCACAAACACTTCGAGCGATGATCGAATTCGACGGTATTTCTTTCAACGAGTCGATCAGCCGCCGAATCATGGCAGAGCTGGCTGGGCATGACCCGAGCTATGCCGAGCTGGCCCAAGACCAAGTGCCGAACCGGGTGACCCGCTTTAGTTTCATGGCGGCGATTGCCACGATCAACTCGCTGCCATTTTTCCCCAAGGTCGCGGATTTCTGTGATGGCTCGCTGCACGCGACCTGTGACTCCACGGTCATGACGCGCGGATTTTTCGTCCCGCTGTGCCTGTCCGGCTCGGATAAGCTGATCGTCGCGATTGCGAATCCATGGAGCCCACTGGCGGAAGAATACCTTGCACCGCGGTTTCCGGATTTGGAAATCGTGAAAGTGGTCACGCTCGCCACAGAGATCAGCCGGGCGATCGAGTCCGTCACCACCAACAGTGGCCCGAGCAAGTCTGAGCTCGACGCCATCGACGTCGAGGACATGGACGACGGCATCCATGACTTCAACGTCACGACCGACTACGCCGAGCCGATGGCTCAATTGATCGCCACGATCATGGCAGATGCGGTGAGGACGCGCTCCTCCGACGTCCACTTCAAGGTGGAGAAGGAAAATTTCTACTACACCTTCCGGACCGATGGCGACCTCGGAAATCGTGTGGAAATCCCGATGAAGCTCAAGGACCGCCTCGATGCGTTCTTGCTCAATCTGATGAAGTTGCCCACCGAGATCCGCAACACCTCACCGGGGATTTCTGGACGGTTCACGATTTCCTATTTCCACCGCCCCATCGACATCCGCTACGAACGCCACCGCACTTACCGCGGCTACCATGTGACGATGCGGCTTCTGGATAAAAGCAACATCAACGTCACTCTGGGAAAAGGCACGCTCGCCTTCGATGATGAGACGATGTTCGCCCTGAGCAAGGTGATGAAAATCCCCGCAGGCATCATCGTTATGTCAGGGCCCACGGGATCGGGGAAATCGACGACGCTAAACGCCATTTTACGCGAGTTAAACCGGCCCGAGGTCAACATCCTGACGTTGGAAAACCCAGTGGAAGATGAGGTGCCCGGCATCACCCATTGCGATTTAAAAAGCCCCAAGGAATTCAAGCCGATGATCGCCTCATTTATGCGGTCTGACCCCGACATCATCCTGATGGGTGAGGTGCGGGACATCGAGTCTGCGGAGCTCGCCATCGAGGCCGCAGTGACGGGCCACAAGGTCTTGACCACCATCCACACCGCGCGGGCCTCGCAGATCATCGAGCGTTTCGAACAGCTCGGGCTGGAACGTTGGAAAATCGCGCAAACGCTTAAAGCCGCGTGTGCGCAACGTTTGGTAAAACTGCTGTGTGTTTATTGCAAAGAACCCTCACCGGGCATCGAGGAGAACGAGCGCAAGATTTACAGCCTTGATGACACCTGGGAGACCATCGCCGTGTTCAATGCCAAGCATGGTGGCTGCCAAGAATGCCGTCACACCGGCTACAGCGGCCGGACGGCGATCCTCGAAATCATCCCGATCACCCCGAAAATTTCCGACATGCTCTCGAAAGGGGAAATGAGTCCTTATGACTTGGAAATGAAAGTCGCCCAAGAGGGCGTGCTTCCCAGCCTCCGACGCAGCGGATTACGGCTGCTGCGCGAAGGAAAAACAGACCTTGCGGCTGTCAGCAAGGTCATCGATATGACTTACACCGAATGAGCACGACTAATTCAGCCTTCACCGCCAGCTCGCCACCCACCAAAGGCGGAGGTCCAGCGACTGTGCAAAAGGGATTTCTTGCCGGACTTAACCAGCCCAAAAAGGTTCGCCAGTTCAGCAAAAAAGAACTGGTGGATTTGTTCCGCGGCCTCGGCTCGATGCTGCGCGCACAGATCAACACGGCGGATGCACTGAAATACTACAGCCAAGGCCTACCGAATAAGCCGATGGTCGCCGCCCTCGCCCACATCCGTGAGGATATCAATGCCGGGATGAATATTCACGAGGCGTTCCGCCGCACGGGTCGTTTTAGCGAGACGATCATCGGCCTCGTCCAGGCAGGCTCGGATGCCGGCCAGCTCAATCATGCGTTCCAATCACTTTCGGCGCGGCTCAAGAGTGAGCTATTTTTCTCAAAACAGCTCAAGAAGGCCACCGTCACTCCCGGCGTGATCATCTGCGTCCTTGGCGGCGCATTCATCGTCTCGCAGGTGAAAATCGTGCCGCAGGTGGAGTCAATGCTAATGGGAGTGGGCGCTAAGCCCGATGGGATGACGGCCATTTCCTTCATGGTCAGCCACTTCACCCAGAATACTTGGCCGGTGATCGTCATCAGCATCATCGCCATCGCGGTGACCATCGCTCGATCAGCGACGGTACGGAATTTCATCCTCGGCTTCGCCATGTCCAAGTGGCGGCTGCTACGGCTGCTCATCATGAGCCTGCGCCAAGTCACTTTCCTCTCGACCATCCGGCTGCTCCACTCGAATGGGATCAACCTCGCGAAGTCGATCCGCGTCTCCGCCAACAGCGTCCGCAATACGCCTTTTTACGAAGAACTCCGTACCGCTGCCGACAAATACGAACACTCCGGAGTGCCGCTCTCGACCGCTTTTGCCAAATACACCTCGGTGGATTCACAAGTCACCCACATGCTCTCGATCGGTGAGAAATCCGCCTCGCTCGACTCCCAGTTGCAAATGCTCACCGAAATGTATGAAGAAGATCTCCAAAACCACATGGACACCTTCGCCGCGACAGTCAGCTTCGTGGTGCTCATCATTGCCGTGATGTTGATCGCGGCGGTTTTTGTCGGCACCTTCCTGCCGATCTTCCTGATGGGTCCGAAGATGATGCAAAGCGGTATTTAACCCGCTTCACTCGAACTCTCCGACCCCGATGCAACTCACCCGATTCGACCGCTGGCTCCGCGAAAAGTGGGTGTACGAGACCCACATCCACACCCTGCGGCCACCGGAATCCCTGCCGCATGGCATCCGCGAGGTGCCGATCCCAGACGTCCCCGGCAAGCGCTACAAGTATCTGTTCATCGCGAAAAGCAGCCAACTCGCCGACCAACTGATCCTCCAGCTCAGAGAAAACAGCCAGATGTACACCACCCAAGTGGTGGATCGCACCGGGTGGTATGTCCCATTCATCGCCCCCAAGGATAAGTCGGTCACTTGGTGGGTCATCTCGACGGTCCTGATCCTCATCGGCTTATTTTTCACGCTGCTCTATCTGAAAGGCTTCGTCGAGGATGCGAATTTCATGAAAAACTTCAGAGACGCGCTCAAGCTCTTCCGCAGTTGATCACTTTATTTCCACCTTCCCAAGCCAGTCAGAACCCGTTAAACCAAACTCCACTATGAAAATCAATTGTCCGTCAGTTCGACCCAAGAGAGGGTTGACGCTCTTGGAAATGACCATTGTTATTTTGGTGTTACTGACACTTACGAAAATCGGTCTGTTCACCTCTTCCAAGATGGATGAGTGGAAACTCGGTCGAGCGGCTTCGGAAACCCTGCGCTCCGTTTACTCCGCGCAGCGAATGTATCTCGCCGATAATCCGATGACCCAAGTAACCGATCTGACGGAAGCGATGCTGATCCCTTATCTGCCGAATCGAAATCCCGCAGCCGCAGCCCCGGCGACCTTGGTGGCGGCATTTGAAACGGTCAAACCGCTCAAAGGTGCTGCCCTCACCTTCAATATCGTCGTTTCCCCGCCTCAATTCACGCAAGGTGGCGTCCAATATGATCCTTCGGGTGGTGCCACAGATTCTCTCTGGGACGTCGGCGAATGAAGCGGCTCCTTGGATTTGTCACGATTCTGGTATTCTCACCGGCGGCTTTGGCCCTTGAGTTCAAACATGTCGGCGATTTTTTGCTTAAATCCCATTTCAAGCTGACTGGCGGTAAAATGACTCCCATCCCGATGAAGCCGATCGCCTTCCAAGTGTTTACCGACGGCACGCGCATCCGAGTCTCTGCTGAAGGCGATGACGAGGCGCACACCACTTTTGAAATCTATCGGTCCGATGGCATCGGACGCCAGCGCCAAGGGGCGGGTGCGCTGGAGGTGATCCCCGGGCTTCAAGCCATGAGCAACGTCGGCGGCACGCTCCGCCACCTGCGGCTTTCCCGCGAGTCGCTGACCATCACCACCTTTCCGGGAGTTTCCGATCAAACCGTCGTCAGCTATTCCGTCGCCGCCGAGCCAAAAACCGCAGTCAAACCAGCCACCCCTGCCACCCCACCATGAAGCCCCTCCCCGCTCAGGATTCCCAGCACTCACGGCAACCCGCAGCGAGCGAGAGCGGGGTCCCGCCACTGCCCGAACCCATAAGTCCTGCCGCCGCGTCCTCGCCGCAGGGCAATCCTCGCCTCTCCACCTGCGTGGTCCAGCGGGCTTATCCGTGGTTACTTTTTACCAGCACCGCCATCGCAGGAATTTTCTGCCTGCTCTATATCACCAAGCCGGTGATCCTTGCCTCTCAAGCCCCCCCGCCGTTCTCGTTAGGAAATCCGGTTCTTCCCACGCCCTCGTCCGCGACTTCCCTCTCAACCTCCAAGGTCGAGGCCCCGCCCAGTCTGATGCCCAATGCGGATCACCTGCCCGGCGAGAAAATCTCCGCCCGTCCCGACCCCGTGAGCACTCATGAGACCCACCCCGCTAGCCAGCCGGTGGCCGCCTTCGAGCAGACCAATCTCCGCGTCCAGCATATCCTGAATGCCCAAGCCCCAGGCGGCCTGTTAGCGAAAATCGACCTTGATGTGCCAGTGCTCTATCAAAGCCGGAAATTACGCTGGACGGCAACCGAAGTGGCGGAGGCCCGGGAGCTAGTGCTCCGGCTACAAAATTATCAAGAAAAGTCCCGCGCCCTGCGGTCCGAAGGGGTCGATCTCCTTGCGACGTGGAACCGGATGATCGAGAGATCCATCCCCACCACGGTCCTCCGTGCGGACAGCCCTGCCCTTCCTGCCAACCAGCAAGACACGGCGGATTCCCCTCGTCCCGCCGGCCTCAACACCACCGAGCTGATCCAGATGCAACCTGCGAAAAAATGACCTTCCGCCCTACCATCCCAGCCTTGCCAGCCCTTGCCCTAGGCCTAGCCCTTTCCGGTTCGATTCTTTCCGCGGCCCCTACCGAGCGCAAAGTCCCGATGAGCGACGCCGTCCGGGAGGCTATCCAAAAATTCAACACCCGCGACAAGAATGCTCCTAACGAAGTCACCGCAGTCCTCGATGACGTGGACCAGCCCCCTGCCGCCGTGCCCATGGAAGGGGAACCGAAATCTTCTGAAGCTCCTGCTACCGAATCGGCAGACGCAGGTACCAGCAAGCCACCAGACGCACCCACCGAAGCCGCAGCCACCGCCAATCCCGAGCCACCAGACCTGACCACCGCTGATCCCTCGGAGAATTCTCCCATCCCCGAGGCCGGACTCGCGGTGCGGGTCGAGAAGCTACAATCGGCAAATGGAACCGTCGATCCCGCCCAAGTCAAACTCACCGCACCCTTCCCCGCGAAGCCGCTCGCCGCCGCCCCAGCAGGTTGGCATTTGGACGTTTCCGACAATGCCCCACCCTTCACCCGCGAGGTCGAGCTTTCCCCCGGTGCTAGGATTACCCTCACCATCCGCCCTCATATCCTCGTGCCAGACGCAGATGGTGCGAATGTTTTAGCCCTCGCAGAACCCGGTTACGACCACCCACTCGGTTATCGACAAACCGCGACGGTCGGTGCAGTTCTTGCCACCTCCATCCGCCAACTGGACGAAGACTCCAAGCAACTCGGCAACGCGATCGATAACCTCCAGCAGCTTCTCATCTCCCTGCCGAGACCGGAGCTACGGCCCCACCCCGAAACGAAACCCGCAGCCCTCCGCAAGAAGTGAAGCCCGCTACCCTTCCCACCCTCTGCAGCATTTCCCTCGCCGCCATGGTCGCCGCAGGGGCCAGCCATTGGTGGTCGGTGAACCAATGGGTTTCCGCCTTCCCCGCAGGACCTCCCGTCCAAGCAGAGCAACCAGCGAGGCAAGCTGCGACGGAGCCGATCGAAACGCCGCAGACCAAGCCCATCTCTCCCGATCTTGCCCTCAAGCTTGATTCCTCGCAAAAACCTCCCGTAGCCGATCCAGCCCAGAAAAACTTCTACGAGGCGCTGATCAAGAAAATGGAGAATCTCCAGAATCAAAACCAAGATTTACTCGATCAAATGGCGGAGACGAATCGCGACGTCATGAAACTCGAGTTCCGAGTGGACACCCACTCCGAGTCCTTCCGGCCCATGCCGGTGAGCGAGGATCGGCTCGATACCAGTTTCGACAGCGGCCCGGGAGTCCTGCCACCTCGCGCCGAGCCAGTTCTACCGGCGTCTGATGAGTGACAAGTCCCGCACGGGCTTCAGGAGTCAGTTCCAGAGGATTCTCTTCCTCTGCGGTGGGCTCGGGTGCGCTCTGCTTTTCGCGCCATGCCTGCGAGCGGAACCGTCATGGAAAGACGAACTCACCTCACCGCTGCCCGGACCATTTCCCAAGCCCGCCCCGACTTCCCTCACCTTCCAAGTCAGTTGGAATGGCACCATCAACGCCGGCACCGTTCGTATCGAATTCGCACCGCCCGACGTCGCGAAAGCGGGCTCCTATGTCATCCGCTCCTCCGCCGCCAGCCACGGGGCCGCAGCGCTGTTGTTTCCCTACCAGACCCATTTCTGGTCCGAGCTGGCCACCACCAGCCTGCGTCCGCGTTTTTTCAAGGCCGTGGAAACGGACCACCGCGAGACCGTGACCACCACCGTCCACTATTTCCCCAACCGAGTGGAGAGCCAAGAAATCACCCAGCCACTCAAGACCGGCGTCCGGAAGCGAACGGACCGCGTTTTCGAATGGAGCCCGGTGTTCGACCTATTTTCCGCCATGCTGCATGTCCGCAGCCAAAAGCTCGCGACCGGTGACACGATCTCCTTGGTCATCCATCCTTTCGATACGCCCTACCTGCTCCGCGTCAAAGTCCTAGGCCGCGAGATCCATCAAGGCCGCAACACCATCCGTGTCACCGTCGGCCTGCGGAAAATCAACCGCAAGACTTCCGAGCTGATCGCCTACAAGAAGCTGAAACAAGACGCCACGCTGTGGCTCAGCGACGATGCCGACCGCATCCCTGTCGAGCTGCGGGCCGCCGCCTTCATCGGCGATGTCAGGGCCACTCTCGTCGATTTCAAGAAACTCTGAATCGCCGACTCTATCCCAAAAATAACAGATGGCTCCCGTCACTCTCGATCGCAATTCACTAAAAACCCTCACCGGCCTAGCCATCATCATGCTGGCGGTGATTTTCTGTGCATGGCCAGGGATGCACTCGCCGCTTTTCACCGATGATATTCATCAGCTTGAAAAAACCAAAAACCTTGCCCATTGGACCGAGATCTTCGGCGTGGATGTCTTCGGCTATTATCGGCCTGTTAAAAACATTCTCTTTAAACTCGCCGCGCCATTCGCAACTAACCTCGTCGCATGGCATTGGATTGGCTTAACGGCCTATCTCGGTGCGACGGCCGGGGTTTTTAGAATCGCCTCCATCTGCTTGAAATCCCAGCGTGCAGCGTTGATGGCGACCTGCTTTTGGGCACTCAGCCCCAGTTGCGTCTCCACTGTCATTTGGGTAAGCAGTGCCAACATCAGCATCGGAGTGATCTTCGCCGCCTGCCTTTTCCACTTCCACGAACGCTGGGCCGAACGCCCATCGTTCCGGTGGCTATTCGCATGCGGCTTGTTTTATGCACTGACACTGCTTTGCTACGAATCTCTCATTGCCATTCCCGGGATTCTCTTTATCCGGGATTTTCAGCAACGCCGGCTTTTGTGGAATCGGCAAACCGTCGTTCGTTACGGAGGCTACACGCTTGTGGCTTTGGCCTTTCTTCTCGTCCGACATCATTTTTCGGCCAGAGAGGCTGGCGGCTCAGTCATGCATTCCGGGTTTTCCCCCGATACTAAAGGGATTCACATGATCTTATCCGCCCCGTGGTTCCTGTGGCGGCACTTTCTGATGTGGATATTCCCCTTTGGGACATTAGAGCTCTTAGGGAGCTACACTTGGTTGCGCTCGGCATCGATTCTTTCGCTGGTGTTTGGCTGGTTTTTCCTGATCTCGACTGCGGTCGCGGCCGTCTTCACATGGAAACGATTTCCACAAATTGCCTTCGGAATCATTTTTTTTGTGATCGCGAGCATTCCATCCGGAAATTTCATCCCCTGTTTCAACGGGCCAATCTATGACGTCTATGTAACGATCCCATCCATCGGCCTCGCGGTGATGTTAGCGATGGTTTGTGAAAATCTGATCCAACGTTACGCCAAGACAAGGCACGAAGCGAAACCCAGTAATCTCATGCTCGCGGTATTACTCGGGATGCTGCTGGTTTACCGATTCCCGGTCTGCGGCGGCTATTTCCGCTACTGGGCCACCGTTTGGGGGAATCCCTTGGAACTGATGTTACTCACATCTGAAACCCGACCGCTCCAGTATCAAGTCAAGGGATATGTCTCCCTTTTACTTCTAAATGCAGGCTATGCAGAACAAGCGCAATCGATTGCCTTGGAGACGGTGTCCGAAGCCCCTTGGCTCGTCACTCCACGACTCACCTTGGCGAAATATGCCAGTTATAGAGGGGAGTTCCAAACTGCGGAAGAGGGTTATCGCTGGATTTTGAATAGCCCGAAAGAGGCAGATTTACTCAAAAATTTGGCAAGGATGGACCTTGCAAGAATATTGGCGAACGAACCAAACCGGCGTCAGGAAGCAGCCGAACTTTGCAGGAATATTCTATCAAAGAGGAAGAATGACCAAGCTCCATTTGCGGTTGAGTTACTCGCGAAAATTTATAAAGACGAGGGCGAATTTGATAAAGCTCGTAATACCATCGCCAAAGGCCTAACAATGTATCCTAAGAACACGGAATTAAAAAAAGTTCTCAAATCTTTAGAAGAGGTTCAGACCAAAGACGGAACCGGAGCCAAATGAACGCAATTTCCTAACTTCCCCCCAACCCACCTCACCCATTCATGCCACCCAAGACCGCCCTTATCGTCACCAGCATCTCTGCGCCGAATGCTGTTCTGAAATCTCTCGCGGCGGGTTCGCTGGCCCATGGCTGGGATTTCATCGTCACGGGCGACACGAAAAGTCCGGCAGATTTCGCGCTGGAAGGCTGCCATTATTTATCGATCGCCCAGCAAGAAGCGGGAGTGCATGAGCTGGGCCGGGTCTGCCCGACTCGCTCCTACGCCCGGAAAAACATCGCTTACCTCGAAGCCATCGCCCGGGGCGCAGAAGTCATCGTAGAAACCGACGATGATAATTTCCCCCGCGCCGAATTCTGGCTGCCACGCGTGTCGCAAGTCGCCTGCCGTCCCGTGAATCATCAAGGCTGGGTGAACGTTTACGCTTATTTCTCGGAAAATTTCATCTACCCGCGTGGCTTGCCGCTCGACCACGCCCGAGCCACCCCACCGGTCCCCGCCGCTCCGCAGAGGATCGAATGCCCACTGCAACAAGGGCTAGCAGATGATAATCCCGATGTGGATGCCGTTTACCGGATGCTCTTCCCACTGCCATTCGTCTTCGACAAGGGCATCGCGCCCGTGGCCTTGCTCGACGGCGCGTGGTGCCCGTTCAACAGCCAGAACACCACGTTCTTCAAGAAAATCTTCCCGCTGCTCTACCTGCCTGCCCACTGCAGCTTCCGCATGACCGACATCTGGCGCAGCTTCGTCGCCCAGCGCATCTTGCACCACCTCGGCTACCCGGTGATGTTCCACGGCAGCACCGTCTGGCAAGAGCGCAACGAGCATAGCCTCCACCGCGATTTCTGCGATGAGGTATCCGGTTACGTAAATAACCACGAAATCCGAAGCGCCTTGATGGCCCTTGATCTCGGCAAGGAAACGGATCTCTACGGGCTTCTCCAGAGTTGCTACGGCTGCTTGATAGAAAAGGGCTGGGTCGGAGAGGATGAGGCCGCACTCCTCGCGACATGGAGCCGCGACCTCCAAAAACTCGGGTAGGATGCGAAACCTTGCCCGATCCACCATCTGGCGCTAACTGTCTCCCCGATCATGATTTCCAAAATTCTCACCCTCGCACTGCTGGCGATTCTTCCGACCGCCGCGTTCGAGCTGCCAGCCACCACCCGCCAATGCCTCGTGGGCACCGCCGATGGCTGGGATAAATCCTACGTGACCCTCCGACTCTACGAGAAATCCGGGGCGACATGGAAACCGGTCACCGCCCCATGGCAAGGCAGGCTGGGTAAAAATGGCCTCGTCTGGGGTAAGGGAATTCACCCCGTGCCCACCGGCGCTATCACCAAGAAGGAAGGCGATAACCGCTCACCTGCCGGAGTTTTCGCCATCGGCGGGGCATGGGGCTACGACGCGAGCATCCAAAAACAAACCGCACTCCCCTACCGCCAAGTCACCGTCCGCGATCTCTGGGTGGAGGATCCTACCTCCTCCCAATACAACCGAAACGTCATTCTCGATCACGATCCGGCCACGCCATGGGAAAAGAAACAGCAGATGAAACAGGCCGATGCTGCCCATTCCCTCAAGCTCTTCATCGCCCACAATGCACCGCCAGACGCCGTTCTCGGTGCCGGTTCATCGATTTTTTTCCATATCTGGCGTCGCGACGGAGCTGCCCCCACCGCCGGCTGCACCACCATGGAGAAACCCAAACTCCAAGCGCTGATTTCACAAATCGATCCCGCAAAACGACCTCTGTACGTGCTGCTAACGACGGCAGATTATGAAAAATACCGCGCCATTTGGAAGCTGCCATAAGCGTTGCGGGTCATCATCAAGGCACCCAAGCCGCTAAGGACCAATGGGGATCTAGTTTTTCCCCGTTAGCCCCCCACGGCGATCGATCCTTCCCATCCACGTTGATTTGCATCCACTTACGGTTCCTTGAGGATCAAGGAATTTAAACCGCGACCATCCGTGCCACGCTCGAATCCTGAAGATTCGGGGATCAATCCTGAGGATTGAGGGATAAATCCTCAGGATTGAGGGATAAATCCTCAGGATCTGGGCACAGATCCTGGAGATCGGAACACGAATCTTGAGGATGGGAACACGAATGCTGAGGATGCGGACAGGAATCTTGAGGATGGGAACACGAATACTGAGGATGCGGAGTCGAATCTTGAGGATGCGGACTCGAATGCTCGAGTCGCAAACAAGGATCTTGGAGATTCCGGCATGAATCATGAGGGGCGGAACACACTTCGAGCTGTTAGGTGAATGTGTCGATCATTTCTCAAATTTGATCTTGCCGCTTAGAGGACGATTGGATGGCCTAACGTCGCCTATCAAATTAACATTAAAACAACAACATCATGCCCAATAACAAGTTCAGCGTCGGTATCCCATCCGATCCTTCAGAAGCAATCCAACTGCTCTCCTCCATCAAGGCGAAACATGCCACGCTCGGCGCTTCATCCCCGCTAGCCGGTTTAAAATGGGCAGAGATCGATCCCGCACTCACAGTCGCGGCGGAGCAGGACGCCTTGAGCGACGAGTTTCACAGCAAGGCGGAAAAGGCTACCGGTGCCCGCGATGCGAAAATGCCAGTGATCACAGAAACGATCCGCGCAGTGCGCGATGTGCTGATGGGCCTGAACCGCGAAAACCCAGACGCACTGGGAGACTACGGCTTCAAGGTGGCCGACGCGCGCCCGGCAAGCATCAGCGCGAAGAAACCCACCCCATGAGGTGAGGAAAACCCAAGTAGAGGTGATCTCCGAATCGCCTGCCCATGCGGGGACCATGAGATGCGATTTTCTCGATCCATGGGCTTCTCATGGGCATGGCGGATCGGAGTCCACCACTCCTTGAAGGCAGACCATCAAAGAGAGGTGAAAAAGCGTGGTTGTGGCGTCTCGCCGCAACGTATTGCCGCTTAGGCTTCTTGCTGCGAGACGCAGCAACCACGCTGCCACGCTGCCACTAACAATGGCTATGTATCAAAGGCCAGTGCGCTTCCGGCGGGACACGGCGAGCGCAAGTCCAGCGAGGGTAAGCAGCGAGATATTCGGCTCCGGCACGGGCACGTTACCACTGGCATTCACGACTTGGGTGAATCCGCCAAGTGCCTCCCATGTGGAAGAAGAAGTCGTCCCTCCATTCACGCCGCCTAGGTCTTGATTGAGACTGTTACCCTGAGTGGAAGTGGCAGCGACGTAGCGCAGGGATGACTGATCAGTGATATTGATCGCCTTGGTGGCGAGGAACCCTACGACGTCGGCAAACGGCACCATGAAACTCACATAGAAATCTGGATCGCCATTCGTCGCCGTGGTGACATCGTTCGTCGTTCCCCCGTCCTTGCCCGCACCGAAGTCCACGGCGCGGAAACTGAAGTTACTGGCTCCAACGATGTAGTTCGGGTTGGTGTTGGTGGGATTGTTATAAGGGGTGCTAGAAATCGAAGTGGTGCTCGGTGAATTGTTTGCACCGGGCCCGGCTGCATAAATTCCCAAGGTCGCCGCACTGCCTGATAAATTGGCCCCGATAAAAACGTCGATCGAGCCATTGAGATCCGCATCGATCCCGATCCATGCGGCCCGGTCGAAGACAGGCTTGCTCGCCGGCGGAGTCGCCGTGTCCAACCGAATACGGAATCCCAAGGTCCCATCGGTGCTACTGGCGGCCCCATTGTCATTGAAAGTCATGAGCAAACCGTAGTTAGTGCCGGACCCCACAATGTCGCCGCCGATGTTGCCCTGTTGATCCGCTGTTGCATCATAATTCCCGATCATCGGAGTCCACAGCGTGCTAAAGGCCGCAACGGTGGCACCATCAGCGTAAGAGACGAAGACAAGGGGAAGGACGCTTGCGATGGAGTGAAGTTTCACGTTGATGGAAAGTTAGCGATTTGTGCAGACGTGTTGCGACTTAACAGGGTGATTACCAACGCAATAACTAATTTTTAGCTCTCTGATAATCAAGCAGTTTCGGAGAAATCTCGTGTCGCGATCAGGGACGAACTCGGGTCTGACCTCCGGCGATCTCAAAACTCCAGAATGAATCCGTTCGCAGTCTAACTTTTCAGGGTGTCTCCCTCACCCACTCAAGACGCCTTGGAGGGTTAGACTACTTGCAACGAGACTCCAGCGCGCGGCCTACGGGCTGATTCTTCGGCTTTCCAAAACCACTGCTCTCAGTCCACGCTGCCGCATGACCATTCTCGTGCGGATCCTCCGTCACACTTTTCGCTATCCATTCCAGAGCGCGATCTCGCTGCTGTTGGCCATCGCCTGCACGGTGCTCGTCCTCGTGCTGCCGGGCATCACGATGCAGTTCATCGATGTGATCATCGGTCAAAAACGTCCTGACCTCATCGTTCCCACCGCCGCCATCGGCATCGGCGCGATCCTCGTGCGGCAGGCGCTTTTCACGCTGCGGACGTATTTTAATAATGCGCTAGAACTGAAACTCACCCACCTGATCCGCGTCGAGCTCTACGATAAGCTCCAACGGCTGCCGGTGAAATGGTTCGACTCGAATTCCTCTGGCGAAATCATGTCACGCGTCGCGAACGATGTGCCCACGACTAACCGCATCATCATCGAAGGCGTGGACCAAGCGCTCGCAGCCATCATGCAGTTCATCATCGTGGCCGGTTACATGTTCTGGCACTCGTGGCAGCTCACTCTGGTCACACTCATTCCTCTGCCGTTCATCGCCGTGCTTACCACTTGGTGGAGCCGCCGCTCCGAGCCGATGTGGCGCGAGTCATCCGAGGCCACCTCCGCGCTGAATGCGATTTTACATGATAACCTCTCCGGCATCCGCCAAATCAAGGCCTACACCGTGGAACCACAGGCGCTTGAGAGCTTCGACAAGGCCTCGCGCAAGGTCGGGGAAAAAACCATGACCGTGATGCGCGGGCAGTCGCTGGTCTGGCCCGGCGTTTCCTTCATCGCCGAGTCCGGCATCATTCTGATGGTCGCATTCGGGGCTTGGTCGGCACTCCAAGGCACGATTCAGCCGGGTGTGGTCGTGTCCTTCCTCGTCGCGTGGGGGTTCCTGTTCGATCCCATTTCTCGCATCAATGCCCTCGCCCAGACCTTCACCCGCGGCATCGTCTCGGCGGAACGGGTTTTTAAAATCATCGACACCCCGGATGAAACAAACCTAACCGAGGGCGTGCGGCCGGAAACATTCACCGGCCACGTCCGCTTTGAAAATGTCTCGTTCTCCTACTCGGACGAAGCGCCGACCATCGACGGCCTGACCCTCGAAGCGCTCCCTGGAGAAACGATCGCGCTGGTCGGTGCCACCGGTGCGGGGAAATCCACCGTGCTGAATCTGCTCACCCGTTTTTACGATCCCACCGGCGGGCGCATCCTCATCGACGGCACGCCATTAGACGGCGTTTCCAAGGAGTGGCTGCGCGACCAGCTCGGCTACGTCACCCAAGAAAGTTTCCTCTTCAACACCACGCTCCGCGAGAATCTGCTACTGGCCAAACACGACGCCACCGACGCAGAAATCTGGGCCGCGCTCGAAGCCGCGAATGCCGCATCCTTCGTCCGCGCCAGCCCAGACGGCCTCGCCACCGTCGCGGGCGAGCGCGGAAGCCGCTTTTCCGGCGGGGAAAAACAACGCCTCTCCATCGCCCGCGCCCTTTTAAAAAATCCGCCGTTGCTGCTGCTGGATGAAGCGACCTCCGCACTAGACAATCACACCGAGCGACTGGTCCAAGAAGCGCTTGAAAATCTTCGTTCCGACAGAACCTGCTTTGTCATTGCCCATCGCCTTTCCACCGTAGAGAAGGCCGACCGCATTTGCGTACTTCACCACGGCAAGCTGATCGAACAAGGCACCCACGCCGCACTCATCGCTCTCGGCGGTGCTTACGCGAAACTCTGCGAAGCCACTTTCGCTAACGAACCTAGACCCGCTGCCGCAAACCAGTAGTCTGCCTTCAATCTCCAGCTCTTTTCCAAACCACCTTCTCCATGGAAACACTCATCAAACTTCCCGATTCAGAAACACCGACCACGATCAGCGAGATCCTCGACTCACTGCGCAAAGAACACTTCGAGCCCCGTCACGAATCCAAGGCGTGGGGCGACTGGATCTATCTGGAGAGCTACACCACCGTCATCAGCATCGAGTGCAATCGTGGACTCAGCAGCTCCGCCACCATCGAGCATGGCGAAGGCGAAGAAGAAGGCGAGCCCGCCGCATCCATCTTCCGCGCCTTCGGCCGGCTGAACTGGATCGGCATCGACGGCGATGGCGAATATCCGTTAGTGTAACCAAGCCATCGCTTCCCACCCAAGGAGAGGTGATCTCCGAATCGCCTGCCCATGAGAGGTCAATGAAAAGCGATTCTCTCCATCCATTGGCTTCTCATGGACATGGCGGATCGGAGTCCACCACTCCTTGGAGGGAGAAAAGAAGTGAAAAAGCGTGGTTGGGGCGTCTCGCCACAACGAGTGGGATTCTCCGAACCGCCTGCCCATGCGGGGACCATGAAAAGCGATTCGCTCCATCCATTGGCTTCCCATGGGCATGGCGGATCGGAGTCCACCACTCCTTGGAGGGAGAACATCAAACCGAATCCATCATTCGCGTTTATTCGCGTCCATTCGCGGTTGAAATTCTTCGATCCACGCCTCGTTTTTCAAGCACGCCTGCTAGCACTTTCTCTGCGATCGGAGTGGCCTCATGGAGCAGGACGATGTCGCCGGGCGTGAGCTCTGGCAGGATTCTGGCCAGCACCACTGCCGCATCTTTTTGAGCCGCGTCGTAGCCCCTGCGGTTCCACGCCATGACCTCTAGGCCGAGGGCGCGGGCGACGGGATGGGTAAACAGATTCCGATGTCCGACCGGCGCACGGAACAAGCGCGGCTTTTTCCCTGTGATTTCCTCAATGACTCGCTGGCAACCCGCGATTTCACGCCAGGTCCGCCATGGACTGGCGCACCAAAAACTCGCTTGCGGGTGAGTCAGCGTGTGATTGCCGATTTCATGACCACGCCGCACGACCTCGCGGGCGAGTTCGGGATGCGCCCGGACTTTTTCGCCGATCATGAAAAAAATCGCTTTCGTCTGATGGAGATCCAGTAAATCCAGCAGTATCGGCGTGTCATGCGAGTCCGGCCCGTCATCGAGAGTGATGAGGATTTCACCGTCCGAAGTCGTCCGATAGACGGGGCCTAACCATTGACAGCCCGGATTCAGGACCGCCCAACAGTAACTTGCAGCGATGATCGCTCCCGCACCGACTCCCCAAGGCCAACCGAATTGATAGCCAATAGCGAATGCCGCGACATGCAACAACGACAGCCACGCCGTCCGCCAAAAAATCCCGCATTTTCCGGGTAGGACCAGCGTTTTTTGAAATACGAGAAAACCGCCAGCGAGCGTCTCCACCAGCATGATACCGATCCAGATGTAGGCGAAGAGCGCGGCGGGTCCGCTAGCACCACACCGAAAAATCGCCCAGATCCAGCAAGCGAACGACCAACTCTGCCATTGGCTCTGCGGAGTTTTCGCTTGGAAAACGGGGGGCAGTAAATTCAGGCAAATGAAGCTGGTAGGAATAGCTAACAGCCAACCACCAACCCCACCCACCATCGAACTGAGCGGTGAACCAATCGCGACGAATACCGTGAGTGGGATGAGCACGGAGAATGCGCGGTGCTCACCGAGGTGCATGCCCTGGGCCCGAGAAAACTCGTATGCATCCGCAGCGGCAGGTTCTTCGACGCCGCCGAATAAACGGAAAAGTGCCGACACCGCGCGGTTATCAGGGGGGATGGGCATGGGCAAGGAATCGCGACGTTCCAGTCGCTCGTGATGAGTTTAAAAAAACGACGACACGAAGATCCCCACCTCCATCACTCCCATTCGATACTCGCAGGCGGCTTCGTGGAAATGTCGTAAAGCACCCGGTTGATGCCTTTCACTTCGTTAAGAATTTTGTGACTCGTCTCGCGGAGAATGATGGATGGGAGTTCCACCCAGTCCGCCGTCATCGCGTCTTCGGAAATCACCGCACGCAGATTCGTCGCCCATTCGTAGCTGCGTTCGTCGCCTTTGACCCCCACGGTTTTCACCGGAATGAGACCGGCGTAGGCCTGCCAGACTTTGTCATACCATCCGTGTTCCCTGAGTTTACCGATGAAGATCGCATCGCACTCGCGGATGATGTCGAGGCGCTCCTTGTCCACCACTCCGGGGCAGCGGACGGATAGACCCGGGCCGGGAAATGGATGACGCATTAGGATATCCTCGGGAATCCCAAGGGCGGTTCCCAGCTCGCGGACCTCATCTTTGAAAAGCTCGGCAAGCGGCTCTAATACTTTTCCCTCCGCTTGGAGTTCGAGGATTTTCGCGACTCGGTTGTGGTGGGTTTTAATGACAGAAGCTTTCGACTTCGCGTTCGACGCACTCTCGATCACGTCCGGATAGAGCGTGCCTTGGGCGAGCATCTCGGCATCGCCCACCGCGTCCCAGAAGACTTCGATGAACATATTGCCGATGATCTTGCGCTTCTTTTCAGGGTCGCCCTCACCGGCCAGCGCCGTGAGAAATCGCTCTGAGGCATCGATCGTTTCAATTTCCACGCCGATGCGTTTGAAATTCTCCTGCACCAGCCCCGCCTCGTCTTTGCGGAGCAGGCCGTTATCCACGAAAATCGCCCGCACCTTGACTCC
Source organism: Luteolibacter sp. (assembly GCA_043766715.1). Classification (GTDB taxonomy): domain Bacteria; phylum Verrucomicrobiota; class Verrucomicrobiia; order Verrucomicrobiales; family Akkermansiaceae; genus Luteolibacter. The sequence continues at coordinate 6,270 of JAYUHS010000176.1, read as the reverse complement.
GGCGTGCTGGAGTAAAACGGCGAGCACCGTGCTATCCACCCCGCCAGAAACGCCGCACACCACCTGCCGGGTGCCGACGGTTTCGCGGATGTTCTCGATCATCTCACGTTTGAAGTCCTCAATATGAAACGGCAACAATTCCTGCGCGTGACCGAGGAAGTTTTTTAAAATCTGCAGTCCCTCATGGCTGTGCGTGACCTCCGGGTGATACTGGATGCCGAAGAATAATTCGTTCCATTGCAGGGAAACAGGCGTGCCGTGCTGGTTAGAGGCGATGACCTTCGCACCGTCTGGCAAGATTTTCACCGTGTCCGAGTGACTCATCCAGACTTGTGAGCAGGCGGAAATCCCCGCGTAGAGACCGACACTTTCCGCCGGGAATAAATTCGCCGGACCATATTCGCGGCGGTGACTCGCCTCCACGCTGCCACCGAACTTGATGTTGAGAAGCTGCATCCCGTAGCAAACTCCCAGAACCGGAACTGCGAATGCCTTGAGCGCCTCGAAATCCAGATCCGGCGCATCCGCCTCGCTGGTACTCTTCGGCCCGCCCGATAGAATAATGGCTCCGGGTTTCCCGATGTTCGGAAAATCCTCAATCGCATAAAGCTTGGCGAAGTAGCCGAGCTCACGCACCCGGCGGACGATGAGCTGAGTGTATTGCGAGCCGAAGTCGAGGACGGCGACGTGGTTGGAATCGTGCATTTTTGGTGAGAAAGAGATTATCTAACCACAGATGAACCGGATGAACACAGATGAAAGAGATAACATGGAAAAGATTAAGGCTTGAGTCCCTTTGGATATCTAACTCAGCGGCTGGTAGTTGGTCGGCTCTTCCGTCATGACGATGTCGTGGACGTGGCTTTCGCGAAGCCCACCGGCGGTGATGCGGGTGAAGGTGGCGCGTTCTCGGAGCTCGGTAAGCGTGGATGCTCCGACGTAGCCCATGCCAGACTTGAGACCGCCCATTAGTTGGAAAATCACGTCGGAAAGTGGGCCTTTATACGGGACGCGGCCTTCGACACCCTCGGCGACCAGCTTGCCCGAGCTGTTCTGGCCGTAGCGGTCGCCAGCGCCTTTTTGCATCGCGCCGATCGACCCCATCCCGCGGTAGGTTTTGAAACGACGGCCTTGGGATTGGACGGTTTGCCCGGGACTCTCACGAGTGCCAGCAAGAAGCGAGCCGAGCATGACGAGGTCGGCACCGGCGGCGAGCGCTTTGACGATGTCGCCCGAATAACGGATGCCGCCGTCCGCGATCACTTTCACACCCGCCTCGCGGCAGACATCGGCGACATTTCGGATCGCAGTAAATTGCGGCATCCCGACGCCCGAAATCACCCGAGTCGTGCAAATCGACCCCGGGCCGATGCCGACTTTGACCGCACTTGCCCCGGCCGCGACCAAATCGCGGGCACCCTGCTCGGTCACGACGTTTCCAGCGACGACCGGCACATTTGAAAGCGAGCGGAGTTGCCCGATCACCTCCATGACGTGGCGGGTGTGACCGGTGGCGGCATCGATGAAAAGCGCATCTGCCCCCGCATCGATTAGAACGCGCCCCCGGTCGATGCAGTCCGGCCCCACGCCCACGGCAGCACCGCAGCGGAGTTGGCCGTTATCGTCCTTCGCGGCATTGGTGAAGGTGATGCGTTTCTCGATGTCAGAACCGGTGATCAGACCGACGAGGCGGCCATCGGCATCGACCAACGGCAGTTTTTCGATGCGGTTTTTGTAAAGAATCCGCCGTGCTTCCTCCAGACTGGTGTTAGCGGGCGCGGTAATCACTTTTTCCCGGGGCGTCATCACATCGACGACGCGCGCATCGATCCGATCCAGATAGCGGACATCGCGACCAGTGACCATGCCTTCGAGGCGGCCATCGCTGTTGATCACGGGAAATCCCGAAAAGCCATTCTTCGCCATCACCGCGCGGACATGATCGACGGTGTCCTCCTTGCGGACGGTGTGCGGTTTTTGAATCACGGCATTTTCCGAGCGTTTGACCCGGGAAACCATCGCCGCTTGTTCGTCGATGGGGCACGCGCGGTGGATCACGCCCATGCCACCCTCGCGGGCCAGGGCGATCGCCAAATCATGCTCAGAAACGGTATCCATCGCTGCCGAAACGACCGGCAAGAACAAGGGAATCCCCGAAGTGACGTGGGTGGAGAGGTCCGCATCGCCCGGCAAGACCGAGCTCATCGCCGGCACCAGAAGCACGTCGTCAAATGAAAGTCCGAGAGAAATCTCTGCCATGGCGGAGTCAATAGAGGTGACTTTCACCGCGCAAGCCTGAATCCGGGAAGAGAATCAATTTGCAGGAAATGAAGTTGTAACTACTCGTCCGTGGGTCATGAGTGCGAGCGACATTGGCAATCACTCCAGCAAAATCATGATCCTCGATGCGACTTGCAAACTCGTCTATCAATTGACCGAACCTGTGCCGACGATCTTCATGCTCCGCCCACGCAGCGGATCAGGCCAGTGGATGATGCGCGAGGATTTCCACCTCCATCCCGCCGTGCCGGTTGAGGAGTTCGTGGACGTTTATGGAAATCTCTGCCAGCGGCTCGTCATGCCGCCCGGCGAGTTCCATGTACTCGTCCAATATCGGGTAAAGGTCGTGGATTTCGTCCATCTCGATGCCGGTGCAAATTTCCCGATCATTCCCGTGCAGGAGCTTCCCGCAGAAGTCATGCATTTCCTCCTGCCTAGCCGCTACTGCCAGAGCGACCTTCTCCAAGACCTCGCCCTATCAATCGCCGGAAGCGCTTTGCACGACTTCCAACAAGTCTCGCAGATCCACGGCTGGATCCACCGGGAACTCGATTACGCCCGAGACTCCAGTGACACCTCCACCACCGCCCTCGACACTGCTCGGACGAAGCGCGGCGTCTGTCGGGACTTCGCCCACCTCGGGATCGCGCTCTGCCGGGCGCGAAATATCCCGGCGCGGATGGTGGTGGGCTTCCTTCACGGGCTGGCACCCATGGATCTCCACGCGTGGTTCGAGGCATTCATCGGTGGTCGCTGGCACACCTTCGATGCCACCCAACCGCTCACCCAAGGCTATCGCATCGTCGTGGCCCACGGTCGCGATGCCGCAGACGTCGCCTTGGCAACCTTGTTTGGCAGTTTCCTGATGACCCACATGAGCGTTTCCGTCTCTGAGGCGCAATTCTAACGCGATCACTCCAAAACGGACCTCTAGCAGTTCGTCCGCCTTCCTTATTCCGACTCGATGATGATATTTCCGTAGGGCGTCGGGTCGCCGGTGCGGATCAGGCCGATGGCGTGAGGCACACGTTTCTTAAACTCCAAGTGCGGCTCACGGGTGAGCGGGATTTCCCCAAACGAATTTGCAAAGCGGTCGATGGACTCGGCAGACGCACACTCCACGAACTCGTCCGCCTGCCAGATACGGCCGATTTTAAAAATGGGAGTGAGGAGGTCGAGCACATCGAGAATCGTCGGGATGCCCTTGGTGAGAGCGATGTCCACCGTCTCGATCTCCGGCCAGTAAGGAAACGCCCAGTCCGCGATGACGAGCGTATTGGTGTGGCGGACGCGGGCGATGAGATTGAGGATCTGCGGATTGAGAATACCGGTTTGAAGCATGGTGAAGGTGTTTGAAATTCGCTGCGAATGATCCCGGCTCAGCAGATTTCGTCAATCAGAACGATCCTTGACCCACCAAACAACCCCACTTGATTGCACTCAGGTCACCGAATGAGTCGGCACCACCCACACTTCGGATCCCAGACAAACCGCCTCGCCGGCATGGTGAAAAAAACACCGCAATCTTCGGCCATCTGATGGAGATGCTGGGATGAGCGGGCTTCTTGCATCAAGGAGTGGTGGACTCCAATCCGCCATGCCCATGAGAAGCCAATGGGAAGAGAAATTCGCTTCTCATGGTCACCGCATGGGCAGGCGATTCGGAGATCACCTCTCCTTGGGAAGAACGCTCCGCCGGCTCTTCACTTCTCTTCCGTTCGACGTTTCAGGTGGGCGTTCGGTGTGGCATGTTCGACCTCTTCCGCCCGCGCCCTTCTCCGCGCCACCGAGTCTCATTCCTAGGCGATACTGGAGGTGGCCAGAAAGAATAGGTCCTATAGGTCTTATAGGACCTATTTCTGGTCTAATTCCCATTCCTCTTCCGGTAATCCAGCCGTGCCCTGGTCATGTTTTCGCGAAGCCCGCCTTTTTTGAGGAAATCTTTTTCCAAGCGGCGGATCTGCTGATCGAGAAGATAGTTCGCCTGATGCATCAGGCAGATGGCGATGTTGGATAGGACTTCCGGCGGACGGGTTTCCATATAAGTCCGATAAGTCTCATAGGACTCATTTTCGGTTTTCCCCAGTTTCCTGACGTAGAGGGCTTCCTTGGAATTCTTATCCCAGAGCGGGTGATCTCTAACCCGGAGGTAGTCTTGATAGTCGATGAGCAGTTCCTCCAAGCTGGCCCGGGCGACGTTGGTGAGCTTGAGTTCCATCTCGGTCGAGGTGATGGAGGCCTTGCTGCCTTCGGCGATGTTTTGTTTCCCTGACCGGGAGGCTTGGACCATTTGGTCGATGGTTCGGTCACCGCGTTTGAGGAATTTCTCGCAGAAGCGGAAGGTGAAGTCATAGACGACCTCTGACTTTTTGTAGGAAAGCAGTTCTTGGTAGTTTCCGCCTGCGGGGAGGAAGTTGGGGGAGTCATCTGGCATGGGTTTGGATGAGAAATAGATCCTATGAGTCCTGTAGGGCCTATGCTTTTTCCCTTAAACGACCGGCGCAGAAATTGGCTCTTTGCGCGGCGGGGATCCCCTCACCTTTTCGTCAAGCACCCCTTTTTTTAACAAATACCACCATCATCAAGATCCAACCAACGAGCGCCCCGACATAACTCGCAAGATGAACCCCTGCCACTTGATGGAACGCTCGTGGGTTCCATATACCCATTTGTTGTAGTCCCTCACACCAACCCGGACGGGTTCCAAACAACCATGGGCCTATCAGATAGCCGGTCACACTGAACAGGGTGGTGATGCCGGAAATGTAAACCACTGCCTTGATCACCCGTGTTTGTGGTGATTTGAATTTCGGCAGTGCGAGCCGTGCAAGAAACCAAGTCGCAACCAGACCAACCCACCACGTCGCCAGAAACCCAATCTCCGCGACGAATACCCGTTTCGGAAACCCTAAATCAGCCCAGCGGAACTGATCGAACTTCATCTGAGTGAAGTATTCCGGTGAAATCGTGTAAGTGATCTGGTCGTGTAGGACGCCGAAGCAACCGGCGATCAACGCACCTGCCAACGCGAGGCCCGCTGCTTTCCGCAGGTCCGAGCCGCTTGCTTTAGGAATGAGAAAATGGGCCCAGCTCGTCATGGGAGAGGAATGTTGTGGAGTCATCTGGCATGGCTTTGGGTAAGAAATAAGTCCTATGAGTCCTATAGGGCCTATGCTTTTTTCCTTAAATGACCAGCGTAGAAATTGGCTCTTTGCGCGGCGGTGAGCTGGCTGCTAATCATGGGGCATGGCGACTGCTTCCTCCGACCGAACTTGCTCCGCGATCCTCGTGGCGGCTGGGATGAGTCGGCGGATGGGATTTGATAAACTGGCGGCTGACCTCGCTGGGCTGCCGGTTTTGCGACGGACGTTGGAGGTGTTTCTCGCGGCGGAGTCGATCGCGGAGGTCGTAATGGTGTGTCCGCTGGATCGTTGGGAGCTGCTGGGTGGAAATTTCCCCAAGCCGGTGACGCGGGTGGACGGTGGCGAGAGCCGCCAAGAATCGGTGGTGGCAGGACTGGCGGCGCTTTCCTTGGAGTCCAGATTCGTGGCGGTGCATGACGGCGCTCGGCCATTGGTCTCGCCCGCAGACATCGACCGGTGTGTGGCGGCGGCGGCGGAAAACCGCGCGGCGGCTCTGGCCCGGCGGGTGACGGAAACGCTGAAACGCGCGGACGCACTGGATTTCAGCACTGAGGGAGTTTCCCGCGAGCAGCTCTGGATCATGGAGACGCCGCAAGTGTTTGAAATCCCGATGCTGGTGGACGCCTACGCCGAGGTGGCGGCGAGCGGACTGACAGTGACCGACGAGGTCTCGGTGATGGAAGCCGCCGGGGTGCGGGTGAAATTCGTCGAGTCCATTCACCCTAATTTAAAAATCACGACACCCGCAGACCTCGCGCTGGCGGCAGCACTTTTACGATGAGCAAGGTAATCTATGACTGGCGACAACTCCCGAACGGCCCTCGCCTGGCCGTGGCCACGCTGCCGG
>JAYUHS010000175.1:0-9454 GCA_043766715.1 Luteolibacter sp. | reverse complement strand
TTCGTAAAATTCCCGCATCTCGACCGGCAAGGCAGCCTGCCATTGGATTTGGTTGCCCTGCCATGGGATGGTAAGTTTCGCGGCGTGAAGGGCGTGACGGGGTAAAATAAGTTCCTTCTGTAGCTCAGCGGACCAGCCATCCGCCATCCAGCGCAAATATTCCGAGCCATCTCCTGAGTAGAGTTTGTCGCCCAATATCGGATGACCGCTTGATGAAAGGTGGACACGGATTTGGTGCATCCGCCCGGTTTCGGGAAAGCACCGGATCATCGACCACTTGGAATTTTCCCGCTCAAAGCGGTGTTCGACTTTGAATTTCGTCAAGCAATCCCGCCCGAGCGGACTGACGATTTGCCGCACCCAGATTGCCGAAGGGCCGATTTCGCCCGCACGGATGATCGGTTCGCTGCATTCCCACGCATCCATTTCCGGCCAACCGTGGACGATCGCGAGATACTCCTTGGTCGCTTGCCGCCGTTCGAAAATCCAGCCGAGTTCTCGCGCGGCTTGAGTATGCTTGGCGACAAGAACCAATCCGCTCGTTTCACGGTCCAATCGCGTGATGATCCCAAGGCAGCCGCCATTCTGAATCTCAAACGCGAGGAGCTGCTCTAGACCACCGAGAAGCGTCGGCTCTGGCTTACGGTTCGCCGGGTGGACGATGAGCGGAGCCGGCTTATCGACCACAATCCAATCGTCTGACTCGGCAATGACCGTGAAATTGACGATGACTTGGAGATTCATGACCGGCCTTAAAGTTCAAAAAAAATCGCCAGAGACTCGCGTGAACGACTCTCTGGCGATAGTAGAACAGAACAATCCTAAGGACTAGGACTTGTAGCGAAGGCGCTTTTTGTGGCGGTTCTGTTTCATGCGCTTTTTGCGCTTGTGCTTATTGATCTTAGTCTTACGGCGTTTCTTGATGGAGCCCATGGCAGTTGCGGGGTTAGGTTATGATGAAAAATTAAGGGACGATTTTGTTGAGTGGATACTCGATGATCCCCTCTGCCCCCAGACGCTTCAGTTCAGGGATCATGTCTCTGACGACGATTTCGTCAATCCCTGTCTCAACGGCGACCCAACCTTCTTCGGAAAGTTGAGAAATCGTGGGGCGGCGAAGGGACGGAAGCTTGGCGAGAAGTTCGGGTAAACGGGCACTCTGGAAGTTCATTTTCAGCCCGACCTTGCCGCGTGCGCAGAGCGCCGCCTTGAGAAGTAAGGCGATACGGTCCATTTTTTCCTTTTTCCATGGATCTGCGGCGGCAGCGGGGCTGGCGTAGAAATGGGGGTAGGAAGTGAGCAAGGTATCCACGATGCGCAAACGGTTTGCTTTGATCGAGTCTCCGGTCTCGGTGACATCGACGATGGCATCGACCAAATCCGGCACTTTGACCTCGGTGGCACCCCACGAAAATTCGACTTCGGCGTTGATTCCACGCTCTTTTAAATAGCGCTGAGTGATCCCCACTCCCTCGGTGGCAATGCGTTTGCCTTCGAGATCCTCGGGTTTACGGATCGGAGAATCTTCCGGCACGACCAGCACCCACTTCGTCGGACGAGTGGTCGCCCGGGAATACGGAAGTTCTGCGAGATCGACGAGATCCACGCCATTCTCGTAGGCCCAATCGTAACCCGTAATCCCACAGTCGATGAAACCTTGACCCAAGTAGCGACCGATTTCCTGTGCTCGGATCAAGTAAAGATCCAGTTCTGAATCATTCGAGCTGGGACGAAGCCCGCGTGACGAGACGTAAATCTCGTAGCCAGCCTTGGCTAGGAGCTCGATCGTCGGCTCTTGCAGGCTGCCTTTAGGGATCGCGACTTTCAGTGTTCTTGAAGGATCTGGCATGAAGAAGCGCGGTTTTATCCACGAAATTTCGAGAATCAAGCCAAGGTTTGAATAATTTCGGCTACCCGCTTGGTCCTTGAATCCAGCCACTGCACTCGCAATGGTCCTGCGATGACACGTCTTGCCTTGCTCCAATCCGGCACCTTCCCCAGTAAAGCTGCGTCCTTCGACCACCATGAAATGTTGATCCGCCAAGCGGCGGCGGGTGGTGCTAACATCATCGTTACCCAAGAGCTTTTCCTGACGCCGTATTTCTGCACGGTTCAAGACCCTGCACTTTTCGACCTCGCAGATCCCCTGCCCGGCCCGGTCACCGACCGCCTCGGCAAGTTGGCAGGCGAGCTGGGCATTGTCCTCATTTCCTCACTTTTTGAGCATCGCGGCCCTGGTCTTTATCATAATACGGCAGCCATTCACGACGCGGACGGCTCGTTGATCGGTCTCTACCGCAAGAGCCACATCCCGCAGGATCCGGGCTTCGAGGAGAAATTCTATTTCACTCCCGGCGACAGCGGTTGGCCGGTGTGGGACACCCGATTTGGGAAGATCGGCGTGCTGATTTGCTGGGACCAATGGTATCCCGAGGCCGCACGACTCATGGCACTTGGTGGGGCACAGCTCCTCGTTTATCCGACCGCCATCGGCTGGCTGCCTGAGGAAAAACCCACCCTCGGCGATGCCCAGCACTGCGCTTGGGAAACCGTCCAGCGTGGCCATGCCGTCGCAAATGGCTGTTACCTCGCCGCCGTCAACCGCACCGGCCATGAAGGCGGAACCGAGTTCTGGGGCCGCTCGTTCGTCGCTAATCCCTACGGAGAAATCCTCTCCAAGGCGTCCACCGAGCGGGAGGAAATCCTGTATCAAGATCTCGATTTCCAAATGGTCGAGGATTTCCGCCGGATCTGGCCGTTTTTCCGCGACCGCCGGATCGATGCCTACTCCGACCTCACCCGCCGCTGGCGTTGACGAATAGGGCCACCGTCCATGAGTTATTTCTGCGCCGGATATTTGTCGCGCAGCCGCTGCCAATAGCTCTCCCAGTATTCATCAAAAAAATCCAAGCCCGCCTTCTCGATGACGGCTCTCTTTTCGACGACCGGCGAGATCGCAGGATCGTAGCCTTGCAAATGGTCCTGACCGGCACGCTTTCTTGGCGAGACGAAGCGCCACTCGCTGTCGCCTAGGACCTCTCCGCAGAGCTTGGCAAGGCCGGGGTCGTAGGCCTTGAGCTGGTCACGAGTGTGGATGTGGTTGTGGTCGTGATCCATCGTGCGATTTGTGTCGAACCAACACTGCACGCCCTCGGCGAAATACTCGGCTTGGTTCGACCCGGCGTAGCATTGCTTCTCACCGCCGAACACGATGAGAACCTTGTCTTTCCCCGTGATTTTCACCGAAGAGGTCGTCGGTTTTTCATTCACTAAGATGTCACCGCCGTCGAGACAGCGCTTCAGGAAATCCGGCGACTCTTTCGGGAAAGCCTTCACCAGTGCATCCAGCAGGACGACTGGCTCATCTCCCTTCACCCGGCGGAAACGCATGGCGGCGAGGCCGTCGTTCCAGAGACCCTTGGCTTTTGCCTGTTTGAAGGATTCGACCAGTTCGCGCCGTTGGTTTTCATCGAAGCCCGCGCCGTCGATGACGTGGCCAAACTCGTGAATCAGGATGCTCTCGATCTGCATCCCGCCCTCGTATTCCATCACATCCTCCTCAGCAAAAAGCACGGTCGGGCGATCCTCCAGCGTCGTGAGAAATCCGCGTTGCCGCCAATTGTAGAAATCCAGTTCCTGCCCGGTCTTGTCGCTTTTGAACTGCGGCATGTCCGAGGTGAGTTCGCCCTTGCCGACGAGGACGCAGAGCACCTTCCGCGCCCGGATCCGGCTGGCGACATCGGGCTGGATGGTTTTCATCACCTTGTCGAATTGATAGGCCGCTTCCTGCAAGGTAAAGTCCGAGACCTCCTTGGAAGTGGCGATGAGGATGTCCTGCACCACGATCCCTTTTTTATAAAACGTCGGCTCCAGCTTGTATTCCGTCGCCTGTGCTTCCGTGATCGGCTTCAGGTCGTAGGCCACGGCAGCGCCCGGCAAGGTGGCAAGAAAGATGGCCTGCAACAGCGGCCTGAATGTGAGGTTGATCATGAATTTTCTGAAATCGTGTGATGAACCCCATAAACGAAGCTCTCCCGGCAAATCGTTCAGGAAATGGCCGATCATTTCACTCAAAACCCCTGCAAGTCCAGCGAATCGCCGCTGAGGATCTTCACCCGCGTTCCCATTTTCCTCTCGATCACCCGGAAATGCTCGATTTCCTGCGGCGAAATCAGCGAAATCGCCTGACCGGGAGACTCCGCCCGACCCGTCCGCCCGATGCGGTGCAGGTAATCCTTCGGCGAGCGCGGCAATTCGTAATTGATCACGCAGGGCAGGAAACTGATGTCGATGCCACGGGCCAGCAGGTCGGTGGCGACGAGCACCCGCAGGCCTCCCGATTTAAATTCCTCCAAGTTAAACTCCCGCGACTGCTGGCTCAGCTTCGAGTGGATCGCCGCTGCGTGGATGCGGTTCTTCAGCAGTTTATTGACGATCGCGTCTGCCTTGACGGTCGAGGAGGCGAAGACCAGCACCTGTTTCAGCTCCCCGTGCTGGATCAGGTAGCGCAGCAAGGGTCCCTTTTTTTCCTCCGAGACCAAGTAGGCCAGTTGCTGGATCAGCGCGACTTCATCGGGTTCCGCCGCGATTTGAATCACCTGCGGGTCCTTGAGCAGCACCTGCTGGATCGAGTCGAGATCCGCGCTGAGGGTCGCAGAAAACAGTAGATTTTGGCGTTGCAGCGGCAGCAGCGTGAGGATGCGGCACATTTCCTCCTGGAAGCCGAGGTTCAGCATCTTGTCCGCTTCATCCAGCACCAGCGTGGCGATGGACTTGAGACTTACCGCGTTTTTCTCAATCAGTTCCAGCAGTCGGCCCGGTGTCGCGACGACGATGTCTGCCTTACCGATGCTCTGCATCTGCGAGTTCACCGAGCCGCCGCCATAGACCGCTTGGCAGATCAATCTCATCGCGAGGCTCGGCAGAAACGTCTGGAAAACCTCGTGGACTTGGGCCGCGAGTTCGCGAGTCGGGACCAGCACCAGCACCCTCGGCTCCCGGTAGCGTGAGGCCGCCGCCGTTTGCAGGTCATGCAGAATCGGCAGCACGTAGCCCAGCGTTTTCCCCGAGCCGGTCTTTGCAATTCCCAGTAAATCCCTCTTCGCGAGGATCGCTGGGATCGCTTGCTGCTGGATCGGAGTCGGCGCGGACAGCCCAGCCGCGGCTAGAACTTTCAAAAAAGCAGGGGCAAGTCCGAGCGAGGCGAAAGACATGCGGGGGAAAGTGGCGGCGCTCGGAAATCATGGCGAGCCTGTATTTCCACACCCCCTGCTAGACTGGCGCGGACTTTGAAACTACCGCCCTTTCCAGCTCCAGCAGCCGCGCCTTGGCACCCAGCCCCCCGGCGAATCCGGTGAGCTTACCGCCCGACCCCACCACCCGGTGACACGGCGCGATGATCGAAATCGGGTTCTTACCCAGCGCCCCACCCACCGCTCGCACCGCCTTCGGCTTGCCGATTTGCACCGCGATTTCGCGATAGCTCCGAGTCTCGCCATAGGGAATGGTCAAAAGCGCCTGCCACACGGTTTTCTGGAAATCCGTCCCTTTGAAATTTAGCTTCACTGAAAAAACCCGCAGCGTGCCGGCAAAATACTCGGCCAACTGCTGCTCGGTAGCGACGAGCACCGGATGATACGGATCTTCAGGCACCACGGGTAATCCGACGCGTTTCGAGTCCTCATTTTCCCATAGAATCGCGACCAAGGCATCCGCACTCGCCACCAGTTGGATGACTCCCACCGACGACCTCATCATTTTACAAGCAAGCGAAGTTTGCATTTTAAGAGACATTCCATGGACAGGGCCGTGACAGGAAATCCACAGGCTATTGGAAAAGTTGGATCGCACTACGGACGACTTCACGAAGCGGTAACCACTGCGGAGGGCAATTGGTAGGGTCAAAAAGCAACGTGACTCCGGCGACGATCGCCAATCCCGCCAACATCAGCGCAGACCCGTAGAGGATGGCTAAAATAATCCCGGCCGCGTCGAGTTTCTTGTGATAAGCATATCCAGCCGGGCAGACAAGACAGCGATAGCCCAACCAGAAGTTCACGATCGGCATCAAAACGGCCAAAATCCACCACCGGCTCATCCCGAGATTAATCAGTCGCCGCAGCGCGAGCTGGATCACTAATACTACCGGCACCAATCTCGCCAAGGGTAGGATCTGCCCCATGATCACCGGGCCGAATTCCTTGGTTAAATATGGCACTGCTTCCTTGAGGAGATAATGCCACACGAAGGGGAAAAGCACGCTTGCGAACAATAAACTTGGGCGTCTCGCGCCAGGCCAAGACGCATTCTTACCCAGCACGGAATGGGATCTTCGGATCTGAGGAGGCGGGGAGAGCGCTATCACCGCTTCTTGCTTGGCACCCTTTACATTTTTCCGTTCGAAAAGTCCGTCAATCTGCCCAGCGGGTTTCCACGTGTCCATGCCTTCTCTCCAAATCATATCCAATCGCGGGTTGAGCGAAAAATCCGCCGCCATCACTCGCAATTGAGCAAAACGCACCGGCCCCAGACGCTCTCCCTCACAACTGTAAAACCATACATTTTTATTGGTGCTCTTGGATCGCTTGGAACGCTTAGCTCGCCTGGATCTCTTGAAACTCTTCGTCACTATCTTGAGAGGAGCTGCTGCTGCGACCGTCAAGCGCTGGGTGATATTCCTCGGCGGCGGCATTTCCTCGGCTTGCTCGGCTGCCTTGGCCAGCGCCTGTGCCTCTTCCACCGCGCGGATTTCCGTTTCCCTTGCGGCTTTCGCTTCTTCTTCTGCCTCCTTTCGTGCTAGGTCTCGCGCTTGATTTTCCGCTTGGATTCTTGCCTCCTCATCGGTCCTTGCACGGATTTCAGCGACGGCTGCGATCTTAGCCTCTTCCGCAGCTCGGGAAGCGGCGGCGGCATGAAACCTCCCCACCTGATCTGCTCTCATCTGCACCGCCTTGCGGATCTGAGCTGATTCTGCGGTTCTCGCCTCAGCAGCAAGTCTGGAAATTTGTGCGACTTTCACCTCCTCCGCCTCTCGGATTCTCACTGCCTCTGTCCGAGTTTCCGAATGCTGAATTCCATTTTCGGCTACTGATCTCTCTTGGGGCTGCAATTTTATCCCCACAGTCATTTCATCCTCAGCATTAATCAGTTGCGAACGTGCTTCAGAGATTTCCCCCGGGCCATCGTTGGTTCCAACAATCGTGTTAAAAGGCAAATCTTGCATTGAGGGGAAAGTGGGTGGGGGCACAGATTCCAAACACAGCCCGTAAGTTTTACGAATGCTGCCATGCCCAACTGCCGGGGCACACTCCTACGAAAATTCCGTAAGAACAAGCAAAAATCCGCTAGAATAAACCTCGAACTAGGTCAAACAAAAACGTGGGACCTGTAGCGAGCTGAGCAAATGTGGATTCATTCACCAACTCGCAGTTTGCGATGGCATCCTCGTATCTGATGATCTGCGACCGGCATCGCTAGAACGGAGAGGGCATTGCTTGAGGATAATACGAATAGTCTTGAAGGGTCCGATGGCCTTCAAAAAAACGGAGCCCCACCGCAGATTGCAGCGCAACACGAAACAACTCGGTCCTATCTTCCTCTCACCAGCTCATAAGTCGTCCGTTAATAGCATCGCATCGGGAAAGACCCTAACCGGAGTCGAAAAGGGCCAGCCACGGACAAGAGCTTGTCTTGAGAAATACCCGGTTCTACGCTATTTGTGTGATGAACGTGACACTCAAGGAAACCATCGAGCGCTGCCGTGAGGCCGGACTGCGTCGCACTAAGGCGCTTGAGGAACTGATCAGCACTTTGCTGGAGACTCCCCGCCCGATGACCTTGTCCGAGCTCGCCACCTCCAAGCGCCTCAACGAGCAGTGTGATAAGGCCACGGTCTTCCGCCTACTTCAGCGCCTCGCTGAGCACGGCGTCATTCGGCGGTTGGGCCTCCACGAGCGCGCCGCTTATTTCACCCTACTGGTACCTGGAAAACACAGCGACTATTTGATTTGCACCCGCTGTGGTAGCATCGAGCCGATTCAAGCCCCATGCCCAGTCCATCAACTCGAAACAGAGATCCGCGAAAAGACCGGCTTCCAAAACCTCTATCACGAGCTGGAATTCTTCGGCGTGTGTCCTAAGTGCGCGTGAGCAACTCGAATAACGACGAAGATTCCTTCGATCGCCGCAGCATTTTACTCATGCTGGCTTCCGTTGCCCTCTTCGCGGTGAACACCTTGATGATCCGCGTGATTTCACTTCACCACCCAGCAGTGGATGGCTGGATTGCGACCATTTTCCGTGGCGCTGTGGGGCTGATCGTGGTGTTTTCTGTGTTTGGAAACAGTCGTGGATTGGAGCCTAAGCGTCTTTTCACCGGTTGGCTCATCACCATCCGCGGGATTATTGGGGCGTTGAGCATCGTTGCATTTTATATCACCATCGTAAAAATAGGAGCCGCTCGCGCAGTGATCCTGAACTTAACCTATCCGATTTTTGCCACGATCATCGCCGCCGTCTGGTTGAAGGAAAAACTTAACCGCAGCGCGATGGTTTGGATGCTAGTAGGGTTTTGCGGACTGATTATTTTTCTGAGTGAAGACGGCCAACTCCTGAGGCCGTCGGCCTATGATTTGCTCGCACTGGCGGGTGCTGTCGGTGCTGGGTGGGTAGTAGTGATTATCCGGCGGCTTCGCCACGAGGAACATCCATCAACGATTTATGCTTCGCAGGCGTTTTACAGTCTCGCTATCTCCTTACCCGCCGCTGGGAAATTATCTAGCGTCTCCGTCTCTGCTTGGTGTGGTCTAGCAGTAGCGGCGGTCATCGTGACCGTCGCCCAACTCGTCATGACGCGGGCATATCAATTTATGTCAGTTTCGCGTGGTTCCTCGTTACAGATGCTTTTGCCACTGGCTACTGCGGCGGGTGGTTTTATGCTCTTCGGCGAGACATTTCATCGGTGGGAAATCGCGGGAGCAGCGCTCACACTGCTCGCGACTTGGCGGGTAGTAGTGAGCCACTAACTCTGATCATCGCCAAAATTTTGATAGACAGACCCGAAGCTGACACGAACTGTTTCCAACTACTTCAAAGACTCAATACTTGGCGCAGCACTCCCTGAGATATACGCGACCACAACGCTGCCACCACCTCTGTTTCTCCACGACGAGTCGTTTTAAACCTCCATTACCTATTACTATTTGTAGGTAATAAACACAAAAATCCTCATTAAGCAAAAACTTCGCGCCGCCTGCCAAGTCAGGTATGTTGAAAACACTGCTTCCGTGTGTAGACACCCCGCGTTCAGGATTCAGGCTTACTCAAGTATCTGAGAAAAAAATTATCTACTCCGATTTTTTTACTAAAATCATTAGAGCAGGTTAATGGTGAGGGTAACCTCACATCGGGTCTTGCGTTCGATACTTCACAGATTTTGATTTTTTCAGTTTAGTCA
>JAYUHS010000174.1:0-1242 GCA_043766715.1 Luteolibacter sp. | reverse complement strand
CGCAGGGAGAGGGCGAGGCACTGGCTGGCGAGATTGGGGCGGCGGGCGTGCTCGATGACATAGAAGCGCCGCAGTTGGACGATGAGTTTGAGGCGGTTGGCGCAGGTGACGGCGTCCCAACCGATGTGGTTGTCGCGTTCTTTAAGGCGCTTGGCAGCACCGCCCCAGCAGAGAACGGCGACGAGTTCGGGGCAGTCCGACTCGGTGTCGGTGCGGTAGATTCCTTGCCACAGGATGTGCCCGGCGGGACGCCCGGCCTTGAGGTAGTGGCCCTCATTGAGAGTCTGGCGGAGGTGGTCGATCTCGGCTTCTTCGGTGGCAGTGCGAAGAACAAGGTGGTCGACAACGAGGGCGGGGTGGGTCATCAGGGCATCCATGGCAGGCTGAAACTGTCAAAATGGGCGCTAATGTCTAGTAATTTCTCAAATTGGCAATGAATGTAGACTTTGACGGATTTCCAGAAAACCGCCCTGGTTTGGCTTCTCCGCGAGATCGGTGATTCTGGGACTTGGCTTGCCAAAACCTGCGCCCAAAGATTGACGCTGGCGCATTCATGACTACACCTATTGGCATGCACGCCGACAAACAACCGAATCAAGAAGATGAAATTCCGGTGAGCCCGGTCGAAGTGGATCCACTTGTGGATGCTGCTGTGGTGGAACCTGCTTCTGAACCGGTTCCCGAGCTTGATCCATGGGAAGAGCTCGAAGCTGAGGCCGCCAAATGGAAAGAGATTTCCTTACGCACCGCCGCTGAAATGGAAAATTTGCGCAAACGCACCGCTCGTGAACGCGAAGACGCGATCCGTTACGCCAATCAGCGGCTGTTTGAAGATCTGATTCCGGTCATTGATAATTTCGAGATGGGCATGCTGGCTGCAGCGCAGGACACCAAATCGATGATCTACATCGGCATGGACATGGTCCGTCGCCAACTTAATGATTTCCTCAGCGCTCAAGGGGTCGAGGAAATCCCGACTGGCGGGCAGTTCGACCCGAATCTTCATGATGCCGTGGCTCAAGAGGAATCGGTCGAGGGCGAGGAAGGCAGCATCTTGCGCGTCACTCGGCGCGGCTTCCGCTTGCGAGACCGGATGATTCGTCCAGCCAGCGTGGTCGTGGCTAAAGCTCCAACCCCAAGCGAAGGAGGCGAGGCTTAAATTCATGGCTGAGAAACGTTGCTACTACGAAATTCTAGAAGTCACTCGCGAGGCCAGCGGTGACATCATCAAAAAATCTTACC
>JAYUHS010000173.1:0-3589 GCA_043766715.1 Luteolibacter sp. | reverse complement strand
AACCACCGATGGAGGGGTGTATCGGTGACGATGGAGGGGTGTACCGGTGACGATGGAGGGGTGTATCGCCGCCGATGGAGGGTTATACCGCCGCCGATGGAGGGGTGTATCGGTGACGATCAATGCCAAAAGGGGGGAAGTCCGGGGGAGGAGCCATGGCTTTCTCTCCAATCCCTAGGTCGCGTCTGCGGCGGCGCGGACGTCTTGGATGATGAGCTGAAGGGTGGTGCGGCCGCGGAAGGTGTTGCGGTCGATGGTGAAGGCGATGTCCCACGGCGGATCGGGTAGGGGATACTCGCCGCCGCCGAAAAAGACGGCGTCTTGCTCGTGGTAACCTTGGCGGAGCATGAAGCGCAGGTGGTTGTTCTTCATGTGCAGCGGCGGACGACTGAGGCCGACATTGCGGGAAATGAAGACGGGCTGCGGATTTCCGTTTCCGAAAGGCTGGAGGAGATCGTAGCTGGAGAGGAATTCGAGGGAGAGCTGGTCGAAGGAAATTTCCGCATCGTACATCAGCTTGGGCTGACGCTGCTCGGGACTGGTGTGGTTCAGCACGTAGTCGCCGAAACGGGCGCGAAATCCATCGAGATTTCCTTCCTTAATGGAGAGTCCGGCGGCCATGGCGTGGCCGCCACCGGCGATGAGGTCTTGCTCACAGGCACGGATGGCCTCGACGAGGGAAATCCCGTCGATGCTGCGGCCCGAGCCTTTTCCGACTCCATCCTCATCGATGGCGATGACGAAGGTGGGCTTGTGATACTGGCGCATCAGCCGCGAGGCGACGATGCCGACCACGCCGTGATGCCAAGAGCGCGAGCCGAGGACGATGACGGGATCGCGCGCGGGATCGAAGTCTTGAAGCATTTCCACGGCTTCGCGGCGGATGAGGCCTTCGTGGGTTTGGCGCTGCTTGTTGTAGGCGTCGAGTTTCTGCGCCAAGTCGTAAGCGAGACGGCGGCAATCGGTGGTGAGGGTGGCAAGTGCGTCCTCGGGCACATCCATCCGGCCTGCGGCATTCAGACGCGGGCCGATGCGAAATCCGACGTCCATGGAGGTGGCGGTGCCATTCATGCCGGTGACTTCTTGGAGGGCGCGGAGTCCGGGATTGAGGGTGCTGGGGAGATGTTTCAAGCCATGGCGGACCATCAGCCGGTTTTCCCCGATCATGGGGACGATGTCGGAAATGGTGGCGACGGCGACGAGGTCGATGAGCTCCTTGAGATCGAGGTCGATGGGGCGGGTCTTCATCATCGCATGACCGAGTTTGAAGACCACACCGGCGGCGCAGAGGTAGGTGAATTCCGTCCCGCACTTGGGATTGACGAGGGCGCTGCAGTCCGGTCTGCCGACGGGATCTGGCTCGTGGTGATCGACGATGACCACATCGATCCCGTCGGCCCGTAGCGCGGCGACTTCGGGGATGGAAACCGTCCCACAGTCCACGGTAATGAGTAAATCCGGCTTCGGGCCCTCCTCCATGCAGCGTTTCAGCGCCGCCGTGCTCAGGCCGTAGCCTTCGGGTCCCCGGCGTGGGATGAAGTAGCGCGGCGTCAGCCCGTAAGCCATGAGGATGCGCCGCATCAGGGTGATGGAGGTGACGCCGTCCACATCGTAGTCGCCGTAAATGCAGACTTTTTCGCCTTTATCGATGGCTGCGAACACCCGCTCCACGGCGATTTTCATGTCCGGGATTAGAAACGGGTCCGCGAGATCCCTGAGCCGTGGGCGCAGGTAGCCTTCAAGATCGACGCCGGGCGGAAGCCCTCGCTGGCGGATCAAGTGTTCAAGGATCGGTGGAAACGTGCTGACCGAACCGTTCGTCTGTTTTTCAAACGGTTCGCCGCGCGGAATCCATTTGAACGGCTGGGCTCGCATGAAGTGACGCGGACCTTAGAAGCGGTTCGCAACTCCACACAAGACCCAAACGGAATTCCGCCTTCGGAATGTGTTCCCGCGCTCAAGTTCGGCACAAAAACCAAGGAGGGGCGGACTCCGATCCGCCCAAGCCCATGAGGTGTCAATGAGATGAGGTGTCTCGCAGTTCATTGGCTTTCCGTGGGTATCGGCGATTCTGAGATCACCGCTCCTTGATTTTAACCAGCCGCAATTCGCGGCTCACCCGACGCTTCGACAAGCGCGCCGATCCGCCCGCTGTGTCATTTTGGCTTAGCTGAAGCGCGACAACTTGTCGCAATTATTATAAGTTTTTCGTAAGCGAAGTCCGCAGGTGATTTCATAAATCATTGATTCACAGTGAAATGAAATTTTCCAGCCCATGACGGCATATTCCCTGCGATTGCGTCCGCATCATCAGCGCCCCGTCGGGCACAACCTCATCGAACACCATCTTATGTCCAAAATTCTCGGAATCGATCTCGGCACCACCAATTCATGCATGGCTGTCATGGATGGCGGCGAGTCCACTGTCCTCGAAAATTCAGAAGGCGCACGCACCACTCCATCGGTCGTCGCCTTCGCGAAAAATGGCGAGCGCCTCGTCGGCCAAGCTGCGAAACGCCAAGCCGTCACCAACCCACAAAACACGATTTTCTCTGCCAAGCGGCTCATCGGTCGCAAGTTTTCGGAGCTGAAGGATGCCGACAAGCGCATGCCTTACACCATCGTCGCCGCCGCAAATGGCGACGCCCACATCCAAGTGGAAGTCGCCGGTGAGAAGAAGACCTACTCGCCGCAGGAAATCGCCGCGATGGTCCTCGGTAAGCTCAAGGCAGATGCGGAAGCCAAGCTAGGTGAAAAAATCACCCAAGCCGTGATCACCGTTCCTGCTTATTTCAACGACTCCCAGCGGAACGCCACCAAGGCTGCGGGCGAGATCGCCGGCCTTGAAGTGCTCCGCATCATCAATGAGCCGACCGCTGCCGCCCTCGCTTATGGCCTCGACAAGAAGTCGGACGAAAAAATCGCCGTTTATGACCTCGGTGGTGGCACGTTCGACATCTCGGTGCTCGAAATCGGCGACGGCGTCTTCGAAGTCCTCGCGACCGATGGCGACACCTCACTCGGCGGCGACGATTGGGATAATACGCTCATCGAGTGGATCGTCGGCGAGTTTAAAAAGGACCAAGGCATCGACCTTTCCGGCCAGCCAGATGCTCTTCAGCGGATCAAAGAAGAGGCGGAAAAAGCCAAAATCGCCCTTTCCTCCACTCAGTCCTACGACATCAGCCTGCCGTTCGTCACCGCAGACGCCACCGGCCCGAAGCACATCCAGCTTACCCTCACCCGGTCGAAACTGGAGCAACTCACGGATTCCTTGTTTGAGCGCACCAAGAAGCCTGTCCGCGATTGCCTCAAGGAAGCCGGCCTCACGCCCAAGGAAATCAACGAACTCGTCCTCGTAGGCGGCATGACCCGGATGCCGAAAGTCGTCGAAATCGCCCGCGAGCTCGCCGGCCAGACTCCTCATCAAGGCGTCAATCCGGACGAAGTCGTCGCAATCGGCGCAGCGATCCAAGGCGGTGTCCTCCGTGGCGATGTCAAGGACGTGCTCTTGCTCGACGTCAGCCCGCTCACCCTCTCCATCGAGACCATGGGCGGCATCGCCACTGGCATGATCGAGCGGAACACC
>JAYUHS010000172.1:0-24362 GCA_043766715.1 Luteolibacter sp. | reverse complement strand
GTCGATCTCGAAGCTCGGCTCAGTGAACGGGAAAAAGTGCGGGCGGAATCTCACTTCCGTGGCGGTGCCGAAGAGTTCGCGGAGGAAATATTCGAGCGTGCCTTTGAGATCGGGTAGTGAAACATCGGTGCCGACGTAGAGGCCTTCGAGCTGGTTGAAAACCGAGAGGTGGGTGGCGTCGATCTCGTCGCGACGGTAAGCGGAGCCCGGTGCGATGATGCGAATCGGCGGGGTTTGGGTTTCCATGGTGCGGACTTGCACGCTGGAGGTGTGGGTGCGCAGGAGCTTGCCGGAGTCGAAATAGAAGGTGTCTTTTTCGTTGCGGGCGGGGTGGTCGGTGGGGGTGTTGAGGGCGTCGAAGCAATGGAACTCGTCCTCGATTTCTGGGCCGTCGGCGAGGGCGAATCCCATGCGGCGGAGGATGCGGATGGCCTCGTCCCGGATGAGAGTGAGCGGGTGGAGCGAGCCGACGTTGAGCTGGCGGGCGGGTAGGGTGACATCGATCCCAGCAAGGGCGGCGCGGTCGGAAATTTCCCGGAGGGTGAGTTGTTTCTGCTCAAGGGCGGTGGTGATGGCGGTGCGGGCGGCGTTGAGGAGGGCACCGACGGCGGCTTTTTCGTCCTTGGGCACGTCTTTGATCCCGGCGGCGACGAGGGTGAGGCTGCCTTTTTTCCCGAGCACGGCGACGCGGGCGTCATCGAGCGAGCGCTCGTCTGCGGCGGCGGTGATTTGCGCGAGCGCTTGAGTTTGGATGGCTTGGATCTGCTCGTTCATGACTGGCCAGAGGGAGTAAACGGAAATCAGCCGGTGGTCAAAGCCCGTGTTGAACGTCGAACATCGAACGTTGAACGCTGAACATCGAAGTGAAGAGAACAGAAGAGAAGTGAAGAGGTGTGCGGGATGTCCGGCGGTGCTCCGGGTAGGGTGAAGGAGGCTTGCCGGACATCCGGCGGTGCTCTGGCTAGGGTGACGGAGGTGTGGCGGACATCCGGCGGTGCTCTGGCTAGGGTGACGGAGGTGTGCCGGAAATCCGGCGGTGCTCCGGCTTATTTCCCGGGATGGGCGGCGAGGTAGGCGGCGACGTCTTTGGTGACGATGAGCTCGCCCTTCATGATGGACCAGTGGCCGGGGAAGGTGCAGACGTAGCTGTAAGCGCCCTCGGTGGTGGGGGCGGTGAGCTGGAGGGTCTCGGATTTCCCGGGGGCGATGAGTTTGGTGGCTTCGAGGATGCGTGGGTCACCGGCGAGGACGTAGGCGCGGCCTTTGGCGTCGAGCTTATCCGGGGGCTGGACTTGGGCGGCGGTGGCGACTTCTTGCAGGGTGCCGGGCATGACGATGACGAGGTTATGCGGCATGGCGTCTGGGTTCTCGAAGATGAGTTCGTAGGGCTTGCCAGCTTCGACGACGAGGCGGGGGGTGTCATAGCGGAGCTCGCCAGGGACGGTTTTGACGGTGTAGGTCTTGACGTCTAAACTACCGAGGGCCTTGGTGGCGGCGGCGGCTTGGTCGGCTGGCAGCAGGGAAATGAGCTGGTGGGCGACTTGGATGGTGGCGGTGTATTCGGCGGTGGTGCGGCTGGTGGCGGGGATGGTGCTGGCCCAGTCGAGGATGCTCTTGGCGGTGGTGGCGGCTTGTTCCTTAGACCAAGCGGTGGTGGGAATCTGGGCCATGGCTTGGGCGGCGGTGGGGATTTGATCGTTTTTCTTGATCAGGATGGCGAGCATGTTGAAGACGTTCGTGGGTTCGTTACCGAGGCCGGTGAGGGCCTTGATGGCGGCGCGGCGGACCTTGCCATCGGTATTGTCTTGGAGGGTGATCTGGACGGACGGGGTAGGCGCGGGGATGCCGGACTTGGTGAAAAGCACTTGGCGGGTGGCATCAAGGGCGGTGAGTTCGAAGCCGTCGAGGCGGGTTTCGAGGTGGAAGTCGGTGCGGTTCCAGACGGTGACGGTCTCCACGGGCTGCTCGGAGCCGAGGTCGAGTTCCCACCAGGGTTGGTCAATGTTCTCGGAAGTGTGGGTGACGGAGTTGTGGCTAAAGTCGCCGTCGGTATTCCCGTCATTTGCCCGGTCTGGGGTCCCGCCTGCGACGGCATCTGTCTCAGAGGCCTTGCCGGTGGGGGCGATGTTTTTCCCACCGCTGAAGACTTGGACCTCGGCGAGGGAGAGGGTGCCGGTGCGTGGCAGGGCGATGCGGATGAAGCGGACTTTCGGGGCACGCTCGGCGGGGGCGGGGGCGGCGAGGAGATTTTTAACGAGGGAAAAGCCACCGCCGCGCAGGGCTGGATCGGTCAGGAGCGGGAGGGCGCTGACGAAGTTGAGGAGTGCTTTGGGCGATTTCTTGGCGGCCTCGGTGGCGGTGAGGAGGCTACCTTCTGCGGTGATGAGGGCGGCGCAGAGGGTTTGTTTCACAGTGTCTGAGCTGGCGGTTTGCGAAAGCGCGAGCAGGGAATCCCGAGAGGACTTGAGGCTGGCGGCGGGCTGCTGGAGGAGCAGGGCGCAAAGGGCGGCGGTGCCTGGGGTTTCCTTGTCGGGGGCTGCTTGAAGTAGGGTGAGGAGGGTGGCTGCGGGCGAGATGGACTTTTTCAGCTTGGATAGCTCGGCGAGGGCGGAGACGCGGGTGGCCATTTCCACATCCGGCCGGGAGAGCATGGCGGTGTAGGTGATGGCGGACTTGGGAAGCTTGGCGAGGTCGGCGCTGGGGACGGAGTCGAGCAGGAAATTGATGCCGGCGGGATTGTCTGCGGCGAGCTCCTTACCGTCGCGGATGGCGTCTTTCCACCAAGGCTGGAGCTGTCTCATGGTTTCCTTGAAACAGTAGTCGAGGTAGTAATCCATGGGGTGCTTGAGGGCGGTGAGGGCAGCATCTGCGGCGGCAGTTTCCCGGAAAAAGCTGGCGACGCGGACGGCTTCGAGCCGGACGCGCGGGGCCTCATCATCCGCAGCGGCCTTGACCATGGCGAGGGCACCGGGGACGCGGTCTTGCCAATAGCCGATGACGCGGATGGCTTGGGCGCGGGCGCGGGGTTCGCTGGATTTCAGGACGCGGCCGAGGAGTTCGAGGTTGACGACGTTATTCCACTGGTGGACCCAGAGGGCTTCGAGGAGGTGGTGTTCGTAGGCCGGGTCCTTGGCATCGAGGGTCTTGACCCAGGCGACGGTGGTGGCGGCGACTTCCTTGGCATCATGCTTGGCGAGCTCCATCTTGGCACGGAGGCGGACGTCGTTTTCCGGCTCTTTGAGAAGGGGTAGGAGGCTGGCGATGGGTTGGCCATCGATCTTCTTGGGGACAAGGAGCGGGCGGCCTTCGTAGGTGATGCGGTAGAGGCGGCCGTGGGCGTGGTCACGATTCGGATCGCGGAGGTGATGCTGAAGATGGCCGATGAGGTATTGCGACCAGTCCATCAGGTAAATCGAGCCGTCGGGCGCGACGGTGAGGCCAGAGGGGCGGAAGTAAGGATCCTTGGCAAGGTCTGCGGAGACGAGGTGCTCTAGGGTCTCGCCGACGATGCCGGAGCCTTGATCGGTGAGTTTGACACGGAAGACGCCCAACATGCCGATGACGTTGGTGTTGAGGAATTGGCCTTGCCAGTCGTCTGGGAAATGGCGGCTGCTGAGGAGGGCGGTGCCGGCGCAGGGGCGGGAGGGTTGTTCCCAGAAGTGATCGAACTTGGGATGCTGCCCAGAGTCGAGGTGGCCGCTGAAGGCGGGACCGAAGTAGTTTTCATTTCCTGTGGCGTCGGTGATGAGGTCATTTCCCCAATAATCGAAAACCCGGCCGTGGGGGTTCATGAAATTGAATGCAACGTGGCGCATGAACTTGCCGGTGACTGGCTCGTAGCGGTAGATCGCGCCATCGACGTTGCGGATGGGGCCGTTGAAAGTCTCGACGTTGGTGCGGTGGAAGACGCCGTCGCTCAGATACATGGCACCGCCGGGCTCGTAGCAGATCGAGTTCGTCTCGTGGTGGGAGTCTGCGGCATCGAGGCCGTGGAGGAGACGCTCGCGGGTGTCTGCCTTGCCATCGCCATCGGTATCGCGGAGGTAAAGCAGGTCAGGTGACTGGATGACGATGACGCCGTCTTTGTAGAATTGGAAGCCGGTGGGGCAGTTCAAGCCATCGGCGAAGGTGGTCATCTTGGCGATCTTCCCGGTCTTGGGGTCGAGATCGCAGACGAGGAGTTTGTCAAAGACCTTGGTGGTCGGGGAGGTCTCTGGATAATTCGGCCAAACGGCGAGCCAGAGGCGGCCCTTGGTGTCGAAGTTCATTTGCACCGGATTGATCAGATCCGGGAAGGATTTCTCAGAACCGATCAGCTCGATTTTGCAATTCTTAGGCAGCGTGAGGTGCTTGACGGAATCCTCGGGATCTAGGTAGGGGACTGGCGGTGGGAAATTCGGCGGGGTGAGGCTGACGGTGGGTAAATTATCATCCACGACCTTGAGTTCTCCGCCTTTGGCGACAGCCCAGACTCGCTTGTCGCGGTTCTCGGTCTTGACGTCGCGCTGAGCCATTTCTTGGCCGAGGATCAGGTTGTTCGAGATGGACTTGCCCGCATCATTGACGTCCTTGTAGGAGTCCGTGCCGCGGTAGCCGTAAATGTTGAACTGGTCCACGCTGCGGTAGCGGTG
The DNA here is from genome assembly GCA_043766715.1 of Luteolibacter sp. Lineage (GTDB taxonomy): Bacteria > Verrucomicrobiota > Verrucomicrobiia > Verrucomicrobiales > Akkermansiaceae > Luteolibacter. The sequence goes on along the minus strand of JAYUHS010000172.1, from coordinate 19,731 downwards.
ATGCCACTCGGCGTTTTTATCGAGGACGGCGCTGCGGATTTTCGCGACAGCCGGATCTGCGGTGGCCACGGGATCGGCACCGAAGACGGCCTTGAACTGGATGGGCGCGAGCTGCTTGTCGCCTTCATCGGTGAGGTGGATGCCGTTGATGGTGAGCGGGGCGGTGGCCTTGGCGTAGAGCGCCATGGACGGGGTGAAGAGATCGACGAAGGGCACGTTCTTGGCCTTGGCGATTTCTGCCATGGCGGCGGTGTAGAGCTTGAGGTTGGCGTTATTTGCCGAGCCGTCTGAGAAGTCTGGGTTACGGAGATTCTCATGGGCGATGGGGGAAAAAAGGACGAGCCGTGGCGCACCCTCACCGCTGTAGTTCGCAGCGAGCTGCTTGGTGAGATAGTCGCTGAGGTTTTTCTTAAATTCCTCGAGTCCCGCTGGCCCCTTGAAGGACTCGTTGAAGCCCCAGTAGGCGAGGATCACATCCGCGCCGAAGTCGGTGCCGGCGTAGTAATGGAGCACTTCGGTGATCTTGGTGTCGCCCTTTTTCATGGCGAGATACCACTCGATCGGTGGCACTCCCGCTGAACGCGGGTGGAGATTTACTTCATCCGCAGCGAAGCCGAAGTTCCGGATGGTGAGATCCAGCTCAGGATATGCCTTAAGGACCAACGACTCGAACCACGCATGGTGCTGCTGCCGGTCTGCTAGGCCACTGCCGACGATGGCCACGTGGTCGCCCTTTTTGAGCTGGAGCAAGGACTCGGCAGCGTTCGCGGTTGCTAGAAGTGCGAAGGCGGTGATGCTGAGGTGGAGGAAGGGTTTCAAGATCATCGGGTGCGGATACAGTAGCTAAAACTAAGTTTGTTCAATCGAAATGTCGTGCTGTGATCTCGACCGTCCCGGCTACGGAAGCGACGGCGTCGAGGAATGATGGAAATTGGGGCTGCCAGCCGGTCGCTCGGAGTTTCGCACTAGAAACTTGTTTGTGAGTCCAGCCACGCTTGCGGTCCAGATCGCGCGGGCCAGAGGGCGGCAGCGGGCGGGCGAATCGTTCTGCTAGCTGGGTGTAGCAGGCAAGTTGACTGAGCGGCGAGGAGTCGCTGAGGTTAAAAATTCCGCTGCTCTGAGACACGGCGAGGTGGAAGATCGCGCGCGCCGCGTCGTCGCGGTGGATCTGGTTGAGGAAACGTCTGCCATCTTCCTCGATCACCGACTCGCCATTGAGAAATTTCTTTAAAATCGCACTCCGCCCGGGTCCATAAATCCCCGCCAAGCGCGTGACAATCCCGCCCGCAGCCAGCGTCACCGCCTCGGCCGCCAGCAGCAAGCGACCGGTCTCGCGGTCCGGGATCGCCGGGCTGTCCTCCGTCACCACCGAGCCGTCGATCTGGGCATAAACTGACGTGCTAGAGGTAAAAAGGAGCGGAATACCGGGAAATTTCTCCACCAGATTCCGGCAACCATCCACATACACATGCTGGTAGGCCTCCGCACCACCACGGCCCGATGCCGCGCAGTGAATGATGAAATCTGCGGTGGGTAAGCTCGCCACCGCCGTCGCATCCCCGACATCGCAGGCGATCGAGCCCTCGCCGCCGGAAAGTGAGGCAGCCACGACCTCCCAGCCGTGGTCGCGGAATTCTCGATTGACCGCCTCGCCGAGGTAGCCATTTCCGATGAGTAGAAGATTCACCCCGCCAACCAACTGGAGTTCGCTAGCAGCGACAACTCAGAAAAAACGCAGCGGGCTACGGTAAAGCGAGTGAAGCGAGTCCGTCCATTCACAAGCAATCTTAGCCGTTACGGGATTCTAGGTGGTGGATTCCTTCAGCGAGCGGCGGCTTGCTTGAGCTTGGAAATCGTTTGGTCGAGGCGCTCGCGAGTGACGGTGAGAGTGGCGGCGAGTTCGCCGAGCTTGGTGTCGCGCTCGGCGATGGCTTTTTCCCAAACGGCGGTCTGGGCTTGGAGGGCCTGCTGGGCGTCGCTGGTGGTGGCGACTTGGGCTTGGCGCTCGGCAGTGATCTGGGCGAGGGCGGCTTCGGTTTCCTTGCGGGCGGTGGTGGTGGACTCGATGGAGTCCTTGAGCTGGGCGATGTCACTTTCCAAGGCGGTGGCACGGGATTTTTCCGCATCGTATTGATCGCGGGTGGTGACGAGTTGCTGGTTTAATGAAGCGATGCGGCGGTTGAGATCGCGCTCCTTGAGCCATTGGCAGACGACGAGGCCGGTGAGGATAAGGCAGCCGAGGAGGTTGAGCAGCGGGAGAAGGCGGCGGGTGGTCACGGCTGGGGTGGCTTGGATTCGAAGCTGACTTTTTCGATCCCGGCGGCGCGGACCGAGTTGAGGACGCTGAGGACGTCTTTGTGGCGCGACTCGGCATCGGCGGAAATGAGGACGCGGGTCTCGGTGGGGGTGGCTTCCTTGCGGAGGCGGGCGGTGATTTCCGACGGGGTGGTGATTTTCGCGTCCCAGGTGATGACGCCATAGGGATCGATGGCGATTTGGAACGGCGGGGCCTTGGCATCCGCGACGCCGGTGGAGGCGGGTGGGAGATCGATGGGGACGCGGTGGAGCTGGGTCATGCTGAGGCTGACCATGATGAAGCTGGCCAGTAGGAAAAACATGATGTCGATGAGCGGGATGATCTCGATGCGGGCTTCGTCGCCGTGATCGTCGCCGGAGTGGCTAGTTTGGAGTTGGACGGGCATCAGCGAGGGCGGTGGAGGGCAGCGGCGAAGGTCTCGAGGTCGTGGCCGTGTTCCTTGGCGGAGCGGACGAGGAGTTCGGAGTGGTTGATCCAGCGTTCGAGCGAGGAGCGGAGGACGGAGACGCGCTTGCGGAGAAAATTGTAGGGCAGCAGGCAAAGGACGGCGATCGCGATGCCGCAGGCGGTGGCGATGAGTGCCTCGCCGATGCCGCCGGTGACCTTGGTGACGGCGAGCTGGTCGGTGCCGATGGCGGCGAAGGAGCCCATGAGGCCGGCGACGGTGCCGAAAAGGCCGAGGAGCGGGGCGAGGGTGATCATGGTGCTGAGGACCCACATGCGGGCCTCGGCTTTTTCGAGGAGCTGGGTGGCATGGAGCTGCATGGCTGCGAGCATGGAGGTGTGAGCGTGGCTCATGCCCTCGCGGAGATTGGCGAGAAATGGGTCGCTGGTGGTTTCTCCAAGCTGCCATGCGATGTTGAAATCACCGGTGCCGAGGGCTTCGCGGGCTTTTTCCTGGAGATTGGTGCGGAGCTTGGTCTGGAGCGTGGTCCACCAGACGGCGCGGTCGAGGATGACGCCGAGGGAGAGCAGGAAGGTGGCGAGGATGGGCCACATGACCCAGCCTCCGTGGATGAATTTCTCGACGAGGATGTTAGCAAGCATGGAGGATTTATTTTAGTTTGAAGGTGATGGGGATGGTGCGCTTGTCCCGCTTGCCGGGAGCGAATTTCCAGCGGCGCATGTTGGCCACGGCACTCTGGTCCAGCTCGGGCCAGCCTGAAGATTTCTGGACGGAGGCGGAGAGGACTCGGCCGTTTTCTTCGATGACGAACTCGACGACGACCGTGCCGGTGTGGCTGCGGGAGCGGGCGGAGCTAGGGTAGGACGGGCGCGGCTTGTAGCCGCTTGCAAGGCGCTGCGCATCAGACAAGGTGGAAGTGCCGTTACCAACGCCGCCGGGTTTTCCCGCCGCTGCGGGCTTGGCTGGGGCGGTGGCTGGACGGGCTGGACGGGCTGGGCTGGGCTGCGACGGGCGGGGCTGGGCGACGGCAGGTGCTTGAATTGCGGCGGGCTTGGCGATGGCGGCGGGGAGATTCGGGATTTCCGGGAGGGGGGCGGGAGCGGCGATTTCCGGCATGGCTGGCGGTGTGGGAAGAGGGGGCGCTGGGTCCTGGGACTGGGTGGTGTCCATTTCCTGCACCGGTGGGAGTGGGGCGTCGGAGAAACCTTCCGTCATGACGATGGGCTTCAGCTCTTGATAGGGAATGGGCTTCTTGGCAGTGGTCGAGTTTTCCCCAACGTCGGGGATCACCGTGCCGACGATACCAAATCCGGCGACCGTGAGCCAAGTGGCCAACGTGCCGATGTGGAGGGCATAGACGGTGGGCTGCATGGTGGGCCGCTTGGTGGGATGCAATGGAGGTGAATTGAGCTCGAACGAAATTGTTGCAACTACCTTTTCACGCACTTTGGGCGGCGTCACTCGCTATTGTAATTTTAGGGAAATTTGCGTTTGATTTGTAATTTGAGCGATCGGCTGCGGTTGCCAGCGGCGTCGGTGGCGTAGAGGAGGATCTGGTTTTTGCCGATGGCGAGAGGGATGGTGATTTTCCAAGATGGGCTTGCCGCGACGGACTTGAGGGGGCCACGGCCAAGGCGATACCGGACCTTCTGGAGAGTGGTGGAACCGGTGCCACGGAGGGTTAAAAATTTCCGCCGGGTGGTCTGCGGGACTTTCTGGGTGAGGCGGAGGGTGGTGGGCGGAGTTTCTATGATGGGCGGCGTCCGGGTGGTCTGGATGACGAGCTGGGGCTTAAATCCGGTCTCCATGGAGGCGAAGAGGACGCTGAGCTGGGAGGTGGCAGTCTCACTCGATGCTTGGAGCAAGAAGCCGTGGTTTGCGGTGCCGGTAAGCCAAGATCTGACAGCGGCGGTGGCGTCTAACTCGACCCAGACGGGCGAGGTGGCGGTGGAGGGCTGGGTCAGGGAAATGGTGCCGAGATAGGCATCGCTTGAAATACTACTCCAGCGCGCGGTCTCGGCAGACCACGATTTCCCTTGGGTATAAACGGCTAACAATCCGGGTTGGAGAGTGCCGCCGAAGCCAATGCCGGTTGCGGAATTTTCAAGGACATAGAGGCGGAGTGTCGCGGCGGCGAGCCTTGCTGGAGTGACGGTGGGCGTGAGCGGGAACTTGATGAGAGTTTTCTGAGAATGGCCGCCGTTTTGACTGGCATTCACGCCGAGGGAATAGGCGGTGCTGGTGGGGTAGGTGGTGAATTGATAGAGATCTGTATCTTGCTCTGGGGTGAGGGTGAGCGTCTCCGCATGACAGAGTGGCAGGAAGAGGGTGAGGAGGAGGGGGTAGAGATTCGTTTTCATTTTTTAAAAGTTAGAATGTGTGGGTGAGTGAGATGAAGAAATTCGTGCCGGGGGCGGTGCTGCGGTCGTCGATGGCATTTCCACCGAGGTGGCCACCGCCGCGACGGACGCTGCTCCAGCGGTAGTAGGATTCGTTGAAAAGGTTGTTCACTCCGGCGCTGAGGGTGGTGAAGTCGGTGGGTTTGTAGTGCGCGGTGAGGTCAAGGGTGAACCAGGCGGGTGGGCGGAAAAAGTCGCCTTGGTTTGTCGAATCATCGACATGGGTAACGGCTGCGGTGTAGGTGCCGGTGAGCCGGAGGCCGTAGCGGTCTGAAGGGGCTTGGTAGCCTAGCCATGCGACGGTTTTCCATGGCTCGATGGAGTTAAGCCAGCGGTCGTCGGTGCGGCTGATGCCGATGGATTTCCCGGTGCTGAGACCGAGCGTGCTGCCGGTGAGGGCGGGTTTCCATGAGCTGAGATTCCACTGGCCGCTGGCTTCGAAGCCGAAGATTTCCGACTCGCCGCGGTTGATGGTGGTGAGGATGTCGCGGCCGGTGTCGTCCTTTTTGCCGGTGGGCGCGGAGTTCTCGATGTAGTTGTGATAGGAGGTGAAAAAACCGGAGAGGTCGAGCTTGCCACGGTCGGTCTCGCTGCCGATGCCGAGGGTGAAGGCGTCGCTTGATTCTTCTGCGAGATTGGGATTCGGCACGGTGATGGAGCCGACGGGATTCCCGCCGGAGGGTGGGTGGTCGAAGATCATGGTGAGTTCTTCGGCGCTGGGATTGCGGACATTTCGCGAGTAGTTAGCGAAAATCCGGGTGGCGGGTGTGGCTTGGTAGGAGATGGCGAGATCTGGCGAGAGGGTGAAATTCGCATAACTCTGGGCCGGGGTGACGGTGGTGGTGCCATCGAGCGCGGCGAGTCGGGCGAGGTAGGCGGCGTCTAGCGATACACCGATGTGGTGGTAGTCTGCGCGGAGTCCGGGGGTGATTTCCCATGCAGCGGAGGGCTGGATTTCGTTTTTGAAAAACAGTCCGGTCCGGGTGGTGGTGGCAGGGGCGAAGGAGGTGCGGTCGGTTTGTTGGGGCATGCCGGTGTCATCGCGGAAGAAGCGATTCCGGCTGTCTTCGGTGGAGAGTTCGAGGCCGCTGGTGAGAGTCTGTGAGAAGGTGCGGTGGCTGATTTTTTTATGAAGGAGTCCGCTGTAGCCGAGGAGGTCGGTGGTGAAGTCGATGGCTTGCTGGCGGGTCCGGCCGGGCACGGTGACGCCGCCGATGGTGACGGGATTCGCACTGCTGGCGTTCTCGCTGTGGCTGAGGGCGGCTTGATAGAAGAGGTGATTTTCGAGCTGGTCGAAAAGGCGCGGGGCGGCGGGCTGGTAGTCCCATTGGAGGCTGAGACGCTTGCGGGTGAGCTCCTCGCAGTTCTGGACGCTGCGGTCGAATAGCGTGGTGGGCGAGGTGGTGGCGCTGCGGGCATCGGTGAAGGTGTCCCGCTGATAGCTCTCGGCGGTGAGCTGGAAGGCGTGCGGGCCGGAGCGGTAGCCGAGCTTGGTGAGGAGCGCGGTGCTGGAGAAATCGACCGGATTTGGCGGGATTTCCCCGTTGTTGATCGTCTCGTGGCCGTCGCGACCGGAGTAGAGCAGCATGGCCTCGAAGTCGCCTTGGCGGGTGGCTCCGGCGAGCTGGGCGGCGGCGCTGTCGTTCACGGAAAAATACTGCGCACTGAGCAGGCCACCGAGGTTCTTGTCCTGCAAGAGGTCAGCGGCGGAAAGAGTCTGGAGCTGGACCGCGCCACCGAGGGCGTCGCTGCCGAAGAGGGTGCTGTTCCCGGTTTTTAAAATTTCGACAAGGCTGAAAACGGCGGGGTCGAAGTAGTCACGACCGACCCCGCCGGAACCGCCGTCGCTGCCTTGGTCGAACGAGGTGGAGACGTATTGCGGCGGCTGGCGGACGCCGTCGAGCTCGATGGCGATGCGGTTCCCCTCGACGCCGCGGATGTTAAATCCCGCATAGCCGCTGCCGCCGTAGCCAAAAGCCCCGTCGCCACTGCTGAAGTCAAACGGGGCGGAAACGGAGGGGTCGTATTTGGTGAGATTTCCTAAATCTTGCAGGCCGAAACGGGAAATTTCTTGGGCGTCGAGGTGGAGCGCCACACCGTCGCGCAAGGCGCTGACCTTCCCCGCGAAGCGGATGGCCTCCGCCGTGACGACCATTTCTGGGAGCTGGGCGCTCGGCTCGCTGGCAGCGACACCAGCGACACAGAAAGTGCCGACCAGTAAGCACCCGGCTAAATGACAGAAGGCGAGGCGCACGCTCAAGGCTGGTGAGTGGCAGGGACGGCGGTGAGGAAGGACGTGAGCACACTGCGGATATCGCTGTCCGTCACAGGCTTACCGGCGGTGACGCGCTGGGTGAGGGTGAGCATTTCCTGATAGAGGCTGTGGTTATTGACCTTTTGCTGGAGGGAAAGAGTGGGGTGAGCGAGGGCCGCTTCATCCCAGCAACTGCGGACTTGTTGCCAAAATCCGGCGGTTTTCTCCCAGTAGCGGTTTGCTTTGGCGAAGTCCGCGTCCTGGGTGCGGAGGTAGCGATTCATGCCGATTTCGCGGCAGAGCGGGTATTTCTTACCGTCGCGGCGGACCCACTTGGTGTTGTCCTGCTCGTGGAACCAGCCAGTGGCGGTGACGGTGTGGCGGTTGGTGACTTCGAGTAAATCGTAGTCGCTGCGGGTGGTGTATTCGCGGCGGGGCAGCGGCCGGTTCGTCAGTTCGCTGGTCCACTCGCTGGAATCTGGGTGGTGGACCCATGTGCCGCGGGCTTCGTAACGAGGGGCGTCTGTCACCTCGGTGACGCGCTGGGTCCAACTGCCGGTGGCGGTGCCGGACAGCGGCTTTTGCTCCCATTTCGAATCTCCTTGGAACTGTAAAATCGCGTCGTCCTCGTAGGTCCAGACCTGCGACCAGTGCTTCACGACGAGGTTGTCCACTTGCAGGATATGCTGGAGGACGATGCGTTTACCGCTGTCCTCGGCGACTTTGACGATCTCATTTGCCTCCTCGCGGTAAGGCTTCTCGCTGATTTTGTAATCTGGGTGGAGCGACAGAGTTTCCTGAAAATAGAATTCCACGGCGAACTCCCCCGACATGCCCAAAATCGCCTCGCGATCCTTGTCGAAGGCAGTCTCAGCGGCATGAAGGCTGCCCGTGAATAGGGCGATCGCGCTGAGGATGACCAACTGCGAAGGCCGGTGCTTCCGGAGGCCTGCGAAATGCTGGCGGTCGGGCGTCATCCGGGCGGATGGAGGGAGAAAATGCCCCACGCCGGCGCTCGACTCGCCGTGCATGGGGCACCCCTTGGCAGCAACCTTACCAAAAATAACGCGACCGCGCTGACGGCGGAATGCCATCAGCCCGGCAGCGAGACCGCACAATCCAAGCGCCGACGGCTCTGGGATCACTTGGGCGAAAGTGCTGCCGCTATCGATCCTCAGCCCAGCCACCGCCGTGTGGACCGAGTAGGGTTGGAGAATCGAGATCGAGTTGATGGTTTCCCCGTAGCCGGACAGATCCCACTGCCATGCGGCACCGGTGTAGGTCTGTGGGCCGAATGAGGTGACGCGGTTTTCCGAGCCTTGGATCAGGAAATAACTCGCGGCGATGCTTTGCGAGCCGCCATTGAAACTCAGTGATGGCCCGCCGGAAAAGGGCAGCGGGAAATCTGGGTTCGGTGAGAGGTCGGCTTGGAAGACCACCGTGTGGATGTCGAAGCTTGAGACCTGAGTCACCGTGGATGAGTAGTTGCTACTAAATGAGTAAAGCCCGACACCGGCTTGGTAGCCGGGTGCTTGGACGGTGGCCGTCCCGGTCCCAATGGCTGGTAGGAGGCCAGCATTGGTGTTTTTTAAATTGGTCCATGCCGTGGTGTTTTGGGTGCCGCTCAGGGTAATATTCGAGATCACGGCGGCATGAAGCGGTGCGAGAAACAACAAGGTGACAAAGCCGGCGGCGGCCAAAGGGCTGCGGGTGGTGGGAATGGAGTGTGATTTCATGATGCGCTTTCTTTGTTGAGAATGAGTCTCAATTTCAAAAGATTGCAACTCCTCGCCTAGCCGTCAACCATTTCGCCAGAATTCTCGAAAAAATCGCAAGAGTTCCCCGATTTGCGGCTGATTTTGCCATCGGGCCGCATCCGCGATGGACGTGCCGCGCCGGATAAGGCACATCCGCGCCGTTCCATGTCTGCTCTTCTCTCTGCCAACGAAATTCGCCTGACTTACGGTTACCAAACGCTGCTAGACGGCGTGACGCTGGCCGTTTCCGCTGGGGAGAAAACCGGGATGGTGGGCCGAAATGGCTGTGGAAAGACCTCGCTGCTTAAAATTCTCACCGGCCAGCAAATGGCGGATTCTGGGGAAATTTCGCTACGCCGGGCACTGCGGGTCGGCTATTTACCGCAGGAATTCGAACTGGAATCTGAACTGAGCGTGCAGGAAAACATCGCCTCTGGTGCAGCAGACATCGTCGAGGCGATCCGGCGCTATGAAAATGGCGAGGGCAGCGATGCAGAGCTGAACGACCTGCTGCATCTCATCGACCATGCTGACGGCTGGAACCTCGACACGCGGATCAAGGCGATTTCCACCGCACTCGGCACTCCGGCGCTGGATGCCACGGTCGGTCCGCTCTCCGGTGGGGAAAAACGCCGGGTCGCGCTGTGCCGGGCACTGGTTTGTCAGCCGGATTTGCTACTGCTGGATGAGCCGACGAACCATCTGGACGCCGAGTCGATCCGCTGGCTTGAGGATTTCCTCAAGGGCTTCCCGGGCGCGGTGATTTTCGTGACGCATGATCGCTATTTCCTCGATGTCATCGCCACGCGGATCATCGAGATCGACCAAGGGCGGGCGTTTTCGCACCCGGGAAATTACACGGCGTTCCTCGAATCCAAGGCCGTGCGGCAGCAGATCGCCGGGCAGACGGAGCGGCGGCGGCAGCGGTTTTTACGCGAGGAGCTGGAGTGGGTCCGGGCTGGGGTGAAAGCGCGTGGCACCAAGCAGCGGACGCGGCTGGACAAGTTTTATGAAATCGAGGGGATGGAAGCGCCGCCGGAAGAGCGCGAGATGGATTTACTGATCCCACCGGCCCCGGACTTGGGGAACATCGTCGTCGAGCTGGAAGCGGCGGGGGTGAATGTGGGTGGTGAAATGACGCCGCGCTGGTTGTTCCGGAACCTTACTCTGAGCCTGCGGCCCGGCCAATGCACCGGCATCGTCGGGCGAAATGGCGTGGGGAAAACGACGTTGCTCAAGCTCTGCCTCGGCCAGCTTGAGCCGACGGAAGGCACGGCGGTCACCGGTAAGCGAGTGAAGGTCAACTACATCGACCAGACGCGGATGGCGCTGGACGGCACGGGATCGCTGCTGGATGAAATTTCCGACGGGAATGAGAAGCTAATGTTTGGCAACCAGCCACTCGGCGCGCGGAACTATTTGCGGCGCTTCCTGTTCGACGACAAGCGCATCAACGAGCGGGTCGATCTACTTTCCGGCGGCGAGCGTGCCCGGCTGATGTTGGCGAAAGTTTTAAAAAACGGTGGCAACGTCATCGTCCTCGATGAGCCGACGAACGACCTCGACCTGCCCTCACTGCGGATGCTGGAAGAGGCACTCGCGGTGTTCGACGGCACGGTGATCGTCGTTTCGCATGATCGGTATTTCCTCGACCGGATTTGCGATCAGATCATCGCCTTCGAGGACAATGGCATCGCGGTGCAGGCGGGAAATTACTCCTACTATCTGGAAAAACGCCAAGCGCGGGAGGCGGCAGAACGCATTCAGGCTCAAGCGGCGGCGAGAGATGCCGCTGCTCGGCAGAAGGCGGCGAGCGCCAGTCCGGTAGCGAAAAAAGGCCGCAAGCTGACCTTCAAGGAAAAGACCGAGCTGGAAGGCATGGAGAGCGGGATTCTCGAAATCGAGCAGGAGGCGGAGGCGCTTGAGGCGCAACTGCATGACCCGGACTTCCAAGCCCAGCGGTTCGCAGAAATCCCGGCGATGGTCGAGAAACTGGACGTGGCGAAGGCGAAAGTGGCGAAACTTTACACCCGCTGGGAAGAGCTTGAGGCGCTCAGAGAGCAGGAGGGCTGAAGTGCTCCCAGCCGCCACTGAGGGAGATTCCTTCGCCAGATTTCACGAGCTGACCGATGCAGGTGAGCGGGAGGTCAGGAAATGGCCATGCGGCCAGCAGCTCCGTAACTCGCTCGGCTTCAAGGGTGAGAAGGATTTCGAAGTCCTCGCCATCGGTCAGAGCCTGGGCCGGAGTGCAGCCGGGAGTGAGTGGCAGCGCGGATTCGTCGAGGGTGAAGCCGCAGCCCGAGGCCGCAGCCAGCCGGGTGAGATCCTTGGCCAAGCCGTCGGATAAATCCATCATCGCGGTGAGCTTGAAGGCGGCGGCGAGCCAAGTGGTTTCGCGAAGGCGTGGGGTGAAATCGAGGTGCTTGCCATGGATCGAGCCGCCGAGGTTTCCGGTGACCAGCACGGCGTCGCCCGGTTTGCCGGTGGAGCGCAGGACGAGATGCTCGCGGGCCACACTGCCCTTGGCAGCCACGGAAATCACGGCGGCGGACCCGCTCGGGACGCTGGAAGTTTCACCGCCCGCGAGCAGTCCGCCGAATTTCCGCAGGCAGTCGCCGATGCCTCGGTAGAGATCTTCCACCCACTCGACCTCAGTTTCCGGCGGCAGGGCGAGGGTGATCAGGAATTGCTCGGGTTTTCCACCCATGGCGGCGAAGTCTGAGACGACGCGGGCGGCAGCCTTCCAGCCGACGGCACGAGCCGGGGCGCTGGGCAGGAAATGGACGTTTTCTACGAGCGCGTCGGTCTTTAAGAGCAATAAATTCGAGCTACCGTCGTCGATGACCGCACAGTCATCGCCCGGGCCGGCGGCGGGATTTTCGCTGCGTGGGACGAGGCCGATGAGTCGCTCAATCAGGGCATCTTCGCCGATGTCGCGGAGGGTTTTCACGGGGCGCCAAGGTCGATTTGATAATGGCGGGCGGCCAACTGAATGACGACGGTCGCGCCATTGAAACAAAAATGCACCGCGATGGGCGCCCACAGCGAACCGGTTCTTTCGTAGATAAAAACGAGCAAGCAGCCGAAGACAAATAACGGCAACAACGCCGCGAGACTGCCGTGGGCTGCGGCGAAAACAAGCGCGGAACAAATCCCAGCAGCCCACGGCCCGGCGAAGCGCTTCGCGGCAGCGTAAAGGTAGCCGCGGAAGACGATTTCCTCGCACAACGGAGCCGCGATGACGGCTGCGATGGCCATGAGGCTGATAATTTGCGGGTTAGTCGATTTTTGGAGGATTTTCACCGTTTCCTGCACCCTCTCGACGCCGAGCGAGTCGATCCACCGCATGAAGCCTGTCGCCTCAAGCCCGCTGAAGAAGGCCCACATCGAAAGCACCGTTCCCGGAGCAATGAGGAAAACCCAGCGCCAGCCAGCCCAGCGCAAGCCAAGCCACTCCACCGGCCTGACCCGGCGGATGACGAAGGCGGTGACGATGCCGGCGCTGACGAACTGAAAGCCGATGGAGGAAACCAGACTGTCCACCGTGAGCGCCATTTCATCCTTCCCGGCGGACGCTCGGACGGAACCGACGACGAGGCTGAAAAACACGAGAAAAATAACGCCGAGGCCAAGCAGATCCAGCGGCTGGTAAAAGCCAACAGGCACGCGCCCGGCCGGGAGCAGCGGTGAGAAATCGCCATGTGCCGGTGCCGTGTAGGGGGACTCCTCATCCGACAGCGTCGATTCCAGCAGTGCCGCTGACGCTGATTTCCCCCCAAGAAATTTCCGCGCGGTGGCGGTGAGCCCGAAAATACCCAGAGCCATACCGAACGTGGCGATAATGACGGATTCTGTGGGATCTAGCATGGGCGAGTGGCTACGTGGCCACCGTGCGACGGCCTGCAAGCACCCGCCAATGGAAAAGTGCGGCCTTTCTTGGGCTGATTCCATATTTCGAGGGGGCGGGCATGATTCTTCAGACAAAAAGGTTGAAGACGTGCGTTTAACAGTTCTCTATCCGAACGCGTTTTGGAAGGGCCTTTGGGATTGAAAGAAACTTGAGGATTTTAGATTCAACAGCCCATTACCCACAGTATTCACCTCGATCCTATGAGCGATTCTCCCATCCAAGTCGGCTTCGTAGCGCCGGAAGCTGCCGATCTCGCCATCCTTTTCCCGGGGTATGAGATCCAGGGACTCATCGCCACCGGCGGGATGGGTGCCGTGTATTGTGCGCTACAGAAATCGCTCGACCGGACGGTGGCGTTGAAAATTCTGCCGATGGAGTTCAGCCAAGACGCGGCCTACTGCGCGGGCTTCGAGGCGGAGGCCAAGGCCATGGCCCGGCTGAATCACCCGAACCTCATCGGCGTTTTCGACTTCGGCTCGGTGAACGGTATGTTGTTCATCATCATGGAGTTCGTTCCTGGGAAATCGATCTACCATTCCGCCCACGGCGTCGCTCTGGATCAAATGGAAGTGGTCCGTCTCGTTTCCGGCATTTGCAGTGGTCTCGCCCATGCCCACGAAAACGGCATCATCCACCGCGACATCAAGCCGTCGAACATCCTTCTCGATCTCAACGCCTATCCAAAAATCGGCGATTTCGGCCTCGCCAGACCCATCGACCGCAAGGTGGAAGAAGGTGAGGAAATTTTCGGCACCCCGCACTACACGGCCCCAGAGGTGGTGGATTCCCCGCATTCCGTGGACTACCGCGCGGATATTTTTTCCGTCGGCGTCGTGCTCCACGAGCTGCTTACCGGAAAACTGCCAGCGCAAGATCCGCGGTCGGCATCCATGATTGCCCGGTGTGATCCACGCTTCGACGCCATCGTCAAGAAGGCCACTCAGCCGCTGCCGGCGGCGCGTTATGCGAGTGCCACGGAGATTTCAAAGGACCTCCAAGCGATCGCGCTGTCCTTCCAAAAAAAGGTGAATCCCGTCGCGGCGGTGGCAGCTCCACGGCGACCGCGGCCTGCGAGCGCTTACGGCAAGCCCCGGAAATCATCAGGCACGTCGTCGTTGGCGCTTCTCATCTTAGCGGGAGCAGCAGCGGCGGCGGCCTATCTGCATTTTTCGAAACCTCCGCTACCAGAATCCGTGCAGCCGACCGGGGTGGCCACCACCACTGCCACCCATGAGCCAATCGAAAAACCCGCCTCCACGGACGAATTTCTCCCATCCACAGGCGCTGCCGCCACGGTGAGTCCTCCCGCCTCGGATCCACCATCCGACTCCACCAATCCATCCCCATTTTCGTTTTCAAACCCGGATGGCACGCCGGGGGAAGACGTCGTGGTGGTTCCAAAAACGGATGTGGACGCCTTCTTCGAACGCGCAAGGAAGATCATGCAAGAGAAGAGCAAGACACAAGTTTCCACTTATCGCTCGAATCTCAGCGCCAACACCACCGAATTCGCCCGCGCCCTCAGCACTCAAGTCCGTAAACTCAAACTCACCGGAGAAGAGGTCGATCAAGTGCTCGAAACCCTTACGGCAGCCGGGAAAACGGTCGGTGGTAAAATCCCCGAAGACCTCGATTTGTCAGTGATCGCCACACCGGAATCGAAGAGTCTGCACACCAGCTACCTCAAACGGCAGACCGGGATTCACGACACCTTCCAGCAAGCGCTCAATCCGCACGCCGCGATGTACATTTCCGGACTCGAGAAGGAAATCGGCAGGATGAAGGCCAAGGAAGATCCCGGTGCCGTGGCGCTCGTCGAAAAGGAAATCGCGAAGACCAAGACCTCGCCTGCGTATTTCTCAGACCTCATGCTTGGCAGCAGTTCGGAAGCGAGTGACTAGTTCCACAGCCATTACTTCGTTTCCACTCGATAGAATGCGGCGGGTTCGGTGGCATTGGTATCCTGCAAACTACCGAATGCCGTGCCGGTGAGGGTGAGCGTGGATTTGATGTTCGGAGTGGTGAAATTGAGATTCGTCGATTTATTGAGCTGATACGTAAGACCGGCGATCCCCTCGAATCCCACGTTCACCATGGTCCCCGACTTGGTGATGGAAGTGATCTTGAGCGCCGCCGTTGGAGTCTGGATATACACGGAAACATTGTCGAACGACAACCCATTGCCGCCGCCGAGGTAGAGCTGGGAGTTGGTGGCGGTGAAGCCATTATCCGCGCCGTTGACGGTGAAGCTGGAGTCGTAACTGCCGTTATTTCCGAGGTCGATGGCGAAGGTCGCGAGCTTGGTGGTGGCATCCCAACTCATGCGGATGCGGTGGGTGCCGACGGTGATGCCGACGTTGTTGACCGCGAAATCATTTGCCGTGCCATTCGGAGAGTTGTCGCGGGCATCGAGCTGGTTCTCGTCATTTCGCACCAGCATCCCGACGTGCGGGATCGTCAGTGGCTCACCATAAGAATTTCCGCCGACGGGGGTCGTCCTGCCCATGCCCATGAAAGCGATCGACGAAGGTTCGTTCAGAACTGGCACCGTGACATCGGCCTCGAACACGAAATTCACACTGCTGTAGTTCGTCTTGTTCGTCCCCAGATAGATGCGGCTGCCAAGGCCGGAGGTGATGGTGAAAGCGCCGGTGAAATTCGTGGTCGGAGTGCCATAGCCGGTCCCCGGAGTGAGATACGGGCCGACGGAATTTCCTGAGAAGGTTTCGAGGAAATCCAGTGCGTAGCCGGGTGGGATTGGGGAAATCCCCACGCCGAGTGTGGTGTTGTCGAGGATCGCGGCACGGGTGTCCACCGGGCTTCCAGCACCGTTGGTGAGGATTGCTCCGGCTGGCACTTGCAGCTGGAGAGTGCCCACAGTGGTCGGAGTCGCTTGGACGGTGAACACGCCGGGCGTGGTCTCGGTGACGGAGTTGATCACGATGGTGGAGGTCCCTGCATTGCTGAAATCCCCAGCGGTCACTGAGGCCGCATCCATGTCCTCGCTGAAGGTCACGGTGTAATTTACTACCGAGTTCACCGAAGTGGATCCACCGTTTTTGTCATCGACGAATGCACTGCGGACAAGCTGCGGAGCGGGCAGTGCGTAACGCATAATGACGATGCCGGAGCCGCCAGCAGAACCCGTCGCAGTCACATCCGAACTTCTGCAGCCGCCGCCACCGCCGCCGGTACCGGACGTGCCTGCCGTCTGGTTGGTATTCACGCCATTATCGCCGCCGTGGCCACCGCCGCCGGTGCCGCCACTGCCACCGAGAGTCGCGATATTTCCCCCGCCGCCACCGCCACCACCGTAGTAAGTGGCCGTGCCGGAAATGGACGATATCACGCCCGCTCCACCCTTGCCACCATCTGGCGTGCCAGAAAATCCTGCCCCACCGGCACCGCCGCCGCCCGAGCCGGAAGCGGTCGTACTGCCCGAGCCACCGGCATTTCCTTGGCCGGAGATTCCGCTGCCGCCCGTGGCATTCGAGCCACCCGCCCCGCCGCCGCCGCTGGCACCGTCTCCGGTGTAGCCGCCAGAAAAGGTCCGCCCGCCACCGCCGCCCCTGGCGATGAAGTCCCCCAAGGCGGAATCCGAACCCTCACCGCCCGCTTTGAGGCCTTCATCGTTCGAGTCTCCCGCCGCACCGCCACCACCGACGATGGTGGTGTAGGTGCCCGCCGTTAAGTTCGTGGTGCCTGCCAGCACTCCGCCGCCACCGCCGCCACCGCCGTGCCGCATCCCACCACCACCACCGCCAGCAACTACTAGATATTCCACGTTTCCACCCGCCGCCACCGTCAAGGGGCTGCTGCTAGGAAACTTCTGGACGACGTAGCCGCCGACATAAGGAGGCGTAGAGCGAGGATTGAGACCGTTCTCATCAGTGTAAACCTTCGTCCCGCCGGTGCTAACGACTCCGGAGCTCGCCATCTGGAAGTTCCAGACCGTATCATCGGAAATCCCAACGAATGGGTTGTTCGACGCATCCTTGATGGCGGTCGCATCGATGCGGATGGCCACTTTTTTCCCGGTCGCGAGGAAGGCCCGAGGATCGATGGTTAGAGTAGCACCGGCGATAGAAATCCGCGAGGTGTCAGTGATATTGATCTGAGTTTGAGTATGATCCGTGAGGTTCTTGAGGGTGATGAAACCGGAGCCAGCGGAGATGGGGCGGCTAAAAGCGATGGCCACTTGGGCGCTTAGCGCTACCCCGACTGCATTGTCCGCTGGGCTAAGGGCGGCGATGACCGGGACAAGCGCCGCAGATGGCGCAGTCACCACGGCGGACCAACTGGTTTCATTGAGTGAAGTATCCCGCGCCTTGACTCGGTAGCTATTGGCGGCTGCTGATAGTCCTTTTTCGGTCCAAACCGAGCTGCCACTCCAGCCCGAGGTCACGCCAGTGGTGGTGTTTTCAAAACGGTAAGTCACTGGACCTGCGGCGTCGCTGGCGGTGGTCGCTGTCATCGTCACCGAGTTCGGGCCAAGCGGCGCTGGAGAGACAGCGAAGGTCATCGGGTTAGGAGTCGGCGCAGTGGTGTCGCCAGCATCTTCTTGGCGGGTGACGATGGGAACATAACCGACCTCCAAGCCTAGTGGAGGTTGCACAAAAAGGCCCGGATCGAGTGAAGCTAGTTCACCCTTTTGCAGTGGTGCCATGTAGTCCCGGTTGATCGGCCAGTTGATATGGATCTGCTCGACGATCGCTTGCAACATCGCCTTCTTTTGGGCACTCCATGCATATTGTTTAAATGAAGGTTGATCGATAAACCGATACCAAGAATAGGTCACCTTTGAGCCGTCTAGCAGCTTGACGGTGAAGGGACCACGCACCGGACCTGGCTGCGTCCAAGCCCCGGCCACGGTTGGCGAAGTGAAGGGACCTCCGCGTGGTTTCCGCGGGAACTCTGCTGTCAGTAATCCCGTCTCGCTCGGGACTTCTGCGGCAGATATCGGGATGCGCTGGCCGTTCACTTCCTTGTAATACTGAGGAAAAGTCCCCTTGGGGCTGATGGCGTTGGCCTTCCATTCCAAGCCCCACGTATTGCCCGGATAGACTCGGTTATTAAACACATTCTCGATGCCCACGATTTGCTGCTCTCGTTGACCAAAGTAAGTGTCTTGGCGGTAGAGGGTCGATTTATACGCGCTATTCGGATCAAAAACTCCCGTGCATAAGGCACCGCCGTCCCGCCAACTCTTGAATCCATCATAGAGCGCCGACTTGGAATAATAGGTCACATCTTGCACCAGCAGCGTCTGCGAAAACTCATCCACCGGGAACTGCAACTTGGGGATTTTCGCATACTTGACGCCGAGGCTATCGACATTTTCGAACGCGGGAATCGTGTTGATTTCAATCGCTCCACCCGTCGCAATGCCAGGCTTGGTGTCCAGCCCCCGCCCATAAATGAAAGGGTAATTAAAAAGCTTACCGATCTTACTCCAGGTCTCGGGGATATAGAATGCGATGGGGCCTTTGAAATTTGCCGTGCTCAGGAAACAAGTCCACGCTTGGTCACCCGTCGGCGGATCACTGGTCACCGTGTTTTCGGGAGTGGCATCGGTAAACGGCAGTGCCATGTAGGCATAGCCGAGGAACTGGCCGTTCGGATTTCCTGAAAATGGCAGAGCGTCCGGTGGGATGAGGAGGCGGTTACTCACCTGCGCCACCCCAAGGCGATCATCCGCAAGGGCTTGGGTCCCCTGGAAGAATGAAAACCCGGGAGTCGCGATCTCGTAGTCGTAACACTGCGGGGTGGAGTTCATGCTGAACTTCGGCTGGCCATACTGGAACTGATTCCCCCCCCAATACCCGAGGCCTCCTTCCAACGTTTGGAAAACGTCTTGATAAGTGGGGCCGCGCTCCGGGAAATTTTCGCGGGCATAGGTGCCCACGGGCGCCAGCGGGATGGTGGTGTTATCTGAGTTATTCGGTGTGATCCATGAGCCGGCTAGGCCCATCTGGAGATATAACGGCTCCTCACTCAGCGGCCACACGGCCGAGTAGAAACTCATGCCCGCACCGAATCCAGCCGGTGGACTACTCGGCACGTAGCTGATGTAGCCCGTCAAACCTCTACCCCCGACGAGGGTTGGCTGGCCCTGCGCACGCTGACCGCAGCAAAGGCCTAGGAGTGCGACGGCGAGCGAAGTGGCGGCAAGCGAAGAAGTCATAAAATTTTGAGTAATGGAAAATCGCTGAATATGAAAGACATACCCACTCGCTCACCGGGTGCAAAGCCAGTTATTTCAGCCCTCTCGCCCTGTCGCCACCGCATCCGACGAGTGGTCGGAAATTTCCCGCCGCGCGGGCGATACTTCCCTTGGCGCGGTGGTCAGTTCTGGCTAGTCTGCCGCGTGTCGAAAGCAGCTCCGAAAACCACCAAAAATTCCCCCGTCCCCACCCCCGCGATCCTTCTCCGCGGCTGCCGCCAGCATAATCTTCAGGGCTTCGATCTCGATATCCCACTCGGCAAGCTCACCGTCGTCACCGGTCCGTCCGGCTCGGGGAAATCTTCGCTCGCTTTTCACACGCTCTACGCCGAGGGCCAACGCCGCTACGTCGAGACATTTTCCCCCTATGTCCGGCAGTTTTTCGACCGGATGGACAAGCCGCTCGTCGATCACATCGACGGCATCCCGCCCGCCATCGCCATCGAGCAGAAGAACCACGTCCGC
>JAYUHS010000171.1:0-24694 GCA_043766715.1 Luteolibacter sp. | reverse complement strand
GGAGATAGCGGGCGACCCACATTTCGTCGGCGGCGCGCTTGGAACCTTTACCGAAGATCTGGAATTCCCACTGGCCTTTTGCGACCTCGGCGTTGATGCCTTCGTGGTTGATGCCGGCGTCGAGGCAGAGATCGAGGTGCTCCTCGACGATTTGGCGGGCGATGTCGCCCATGTATTTGTAGCCGACGCCGCAGTAATATGGGCCTTGGCCGATTTTCGGGAAACCATCGACCGGGAAGCCGAGTGGACGCCCGTCTTGATAGAGGAAGTATTCTTGTTCGAAGCCGAACCATGCGCCGGTATCGTCGAGGATGGTGGCGCGGCCGTTGGTCGGGTGCGGGGTGGTGCCGTCTGGCATCATGACTTCGCACATGACGATGGCCCCGTTCTTACGAGTGGTGTCCGGGTAGATGGCGACAGGCTTGAGGACGCAATCTGAGCTGCGGCCCTCGGCCTGCTGGGTGGAGCTACCGTCGAAGCCCCAGAGCGGAAGCTGCTCGAGCGCGGGGAAGCTGGCGAATTCTTTGATCTGGGTCTTGCCGCGGAGGTTTGGCACGGGGGTGTAGCCGTCGAGCCAGATGTATTCCAATTTGTATTTGGCCATGGGATGATTTTTTTCGGTGATTGCAGTGTTTTCTTGAGAAATCCCCGATGCTGAAGGCGCACCTTCAACGGTCGGGGATGGGCTGACAGTCATGAAAAAGCATCATGTATGCCAAGCCCAAATTGTTTTTGCCATTCATGGTAGCACGCTTGGAGCGGTGGCTACGGTGATGACGATGAGGCTGGTGTCATCGATTCCAGAATTAGCTATTGCCCGAGTTATCAGGGTCTCGGCGATTTTTTGCGGGTCTCCGTCGCCAGCAGAGAGGCCCTCGGTGAGGTGTCGCTCCCATAGCCCGTCGATGAGTCCGTCTGAGCAAACGAGGAACCGGTCGCCCGCTTGATATTGGACGGCTGCGAAGTGAGGGGAAATGCTTGGGTAGCCGCCGCCGACTACTTCGAAAAGGGCGGCGCGGCGGGGGTGGGTGCGGTATTGGATCTCGCTGATTTCCCCACGTTTCCACTGGCTCCAGGCTGCGGTGTGATCGCGGGTGAGCTGCTCGAGGACACCGTCGCGCGACCGGTAGATGCGCGAATCCCCGACATTTGAGAGGTAAAGATTTTCTGGGGTGAACCAAGCGAGGGCGAGGGTGGCGGCCATGCCGGATTTTTCCTGACAACCGAAGGCTGCGGCGTTGATCTTCTCATGGACCGAGCGCAGGGCGTCGCCGAGGTGGCTCAGGGAGTCTGGGAAAAATCCGGCGGCGGCGGCCTTGAAGGTTTCTGGGATGATCTCCGCCATCTGCTGGAGGATGCTGGAGGAGGCGATGTTTCCGGCATTTCCCCCGCCCATGCCATCGGACACAGCGAAGACGAGGTCTTGATCGGCAAGCGAGCGGCAACCGCTGGCGGCCAAGGTTTCTGCGCCGCTTGGGCCGGATGCGAAGGCGATGATTGAATCGTCATTGCGGGGCTTCCGTGAACCGCTGTGGGTGATGGCGGCCCAG
Source organism: Luteolibacter sp. (assembly GCA_043766715.1). Taxonomy (GTDB): domain Bacteria; phylum Verrucomicrobiota; class Verrucomicrobiia; order Verrucomicrobiales; family Akkermansiaceae; genus Luteolibacter. Next base: position 23,144 of record JAYUHS010000171.1, on the reverse strand, counting down.
TGGAAAGTAACTGCTGCTGGCACGAATCGGTGAGGTGGTGAGATTTTCTAGGCGGACGGCAGGATCAGACTAGGAGGCGGGGGCAGAACTTCTGCGAGCTCGAAGTCGATGATGCAGAAGCACCCTAACTTGTCTGAGTAGGTGATATTCCGAGGTTCGGCGTCGAGGTGACGGACGCCGTATTCTTGCTCGAGCTTGGCGAAGAGCTTGGCTGATTTTTCCTTGGTAATCATGGGGGCTGGCTTGCCGCAGTTAGTGGAAACGAAGTAGAGCTCGTCCGGGTGTTCTTCGAGAAGCCGGGGGACGTAGGGGCAGCCTCGTGCTTCGAGCACTTTGAGCACGGCGACTTCCATGGCGTAGCGCGTGTCGGCATCGGTGCCTTTGAGGCGCTTATGGACGTTGCCGTAGAAATCAATCCGGACGTTCGAGCGGATGCCGTCTTTGAGTGGGTCGATGGCCATGATGAATCGAGGGTTTTTAAAACTCTGCACCTACAAGACTCGGCAGCGCCGCAAGTGTCACGCGTTTGTTCGGCTGCCGCGGATCGTGCAATTTTACTCAAATGTGCGTTGCCAGTCTGGCGGCATCGGCGTAAGCAACGGCATGTCCATTGTCGCTGAAGAGTCACCCGTCATCGCAAAAACCAAGGAACTGTGTGCGCAAATCGCCAGCGATCCTGCATTTCTCAAGCTCCAAGCCCAAGTCGAACGGTTCTTGAGCGACGACGCAGCCCGTCTCCATTACCAAAGTGTCCACGAACGCGGCGAGGAGCTCCACCACAAGCAGCACGCCGGCATCGAGCTGGGTGCAGCGGAAATCCGGGATTTCGAGACCTCGCGGGATGCGCTTTTCGAAAATGAAATTGCCCGTGATTTCCTCTCCGCCCAGCGCGAGTTAGAAGGTCTGCAAAAGGAAATTGCCAAATACGTGGGCAGCACGATCGAAAATGGCCGCGTGCCCACGGCTGAAGATCTCGAAGAAAAAGGCGGCTGCTGCGGTGGTGGTGGTGGCGAAGGCGGCGGCTGCTGCGGTGGCTAATACGCTTTGAGTTTAAGGACAAAGCCTACCATTTCCGATGGTAGGCTTTTATTTTTGATTCCTCAGCACCGAGGCGGCAGGTGGGTCCAAGAAGAACTGGGCTGTGCGATGGTTCTGAAAGTAGGAGGCACAGATGCGTGAGGTGACCGGGCCTTGGATGGCACTGCGGACCATTCTTGCGTGGTTCGCCCCCCATGCCAGCACGGCGACCTTGCGGGCCTTTAAAATTGTGCCGCAACCCATGGTGAGTGCATGGGTGGGGATGAAATCGGATGGGGCGAATGTTTTTGCCAACTCCTTGCGGGTGAGTTCGCCAAGCTCGACACGCTGGGTCGGCGCATGGGCCGGGGTCCCGGGTTCGTTGAAGCCGATGTGGCCGATGCTGATCACTTGGAAATCGATGCCACCCGCCTTGGTGATCTGTTTTTCATACGCGGCGCAGTGGCCGTCCGCTTCATGCTCTGCGACTCTGCCGGATAGAAAGCGGATGTTTTCCTCGGGAATGTCCACGTGGTTGAAGAAATTCCGCTGCATGGAGGCTCGAAAACTGGTGGGGTGGTCGCTGCTGAGGCCGAAGTATTCGTCGAGATTAAAGGTAATGACGTTTTTGAAAGACAGCGCCTCCTCCCGGTGCTGGTAGATCAGCTCGGCGTAGAGCGGATGCAGAGCTGGCCCAGCGGCGAGTCCGAGAACCGCAGTCCGCCCCAGAGTGGCCCGTTCGCGGATCAGTTGGGCGATTTCCGCAGCGACTTGGGCGCTGGCGGAGTCGGGGTTTTCAAAAACCCGGTAGCGGATTTTATCGAGCATTCGCGGGGGCGGAGATGGAGCAGAAATGGCTCAGGCCTCGATCTCGACGATCATGTTGATTTCTACGGCGACGTTCAGCGGCAAGGAAACCACACCGAGGGCGGTGCGCGAGTGTTTGCCCTTTTCACCGAAGATCTCGACGAGCAGTTCGGAAGCGCCGTTGACCACTTGCGGGTGGCCGAAGAAGTCGGGCTCGGAATTCACGAAACCGGTGAGGGTGACGATCTGCTTCACCTTGTCCAGCGAGCCGATGGCGTCTTGGATCACGGCGAGCCGATTGAGCATGATCATGCGAGCGCCTTCCTTGGCCTCGTCGATCGAGACATCCGTGGGGACTTTTCCAATCACTTTGGTATCACCATCAATCGGCAGTCCGCCGGATAGAAATAACAGATTTCCGGTGCGGACGCAGTTGACGTAGGCGGCGAGTGGCGTCGGGACGGTGGGGAGGGTGAGGCCGAGGGCGGTGATTTTTTCGAGGATGGACATGATGGTAGATTAGGGAGTTGGCAGAATATCTTCGGTGAGCAGGGAGACCAATTGTTTCCCGGCATTACTGAGGGTGGCTTGATTTCCTTCTCCGGAAATCAAACCACGGGTGAGGTAGCGGTGGGGAACGCTGGAGGGGCGGATCGAGGTGACGGTGGGTGCGGAGACTGGGCGTGAGGAAGGACTAAACGCGACGGGAAGGCCGGTAGCGCTGAAGCTGATTTCCCAAGAAACGGCGGTGGCGGCGTCGCCATGGCAGATCCAAGGGTAGCGTTTCACGAAATCCGGCGTGCCAAGCGATGGGACGGTGACTTTAAAATAGACCGGGGTGGAGGCGATGAACTGGCTGAACTGGAGCTCGGGATTCGCTTTTTGTTCGGTGAAAAACCGGGACACCTCCGCGCCGGTGATGTTCATGCCGTTGTAGTTGCCATGGAAATTCGGTGCGCCGCCGAATTTGGTGCGCCACTCCTCGTAGTGGGCGTTCATTAGCATACCGAGTTCGAGGTGGCAGTGGGCGCGGGTGCGGTCGATCCCGGCACCGGTGAAGCCCATTTTTCCGATGACGGTCCCCGTGCTCACCGGATCACCGGGCTTGCAGGTGATTTCCGCGAGATGGGCGTAGAGCGAAACGACAGAGGAATTTTCCCACGGATGCTCGATGACCACGTATTTCCCGTAGTTGCTGCGGCCGGCGATGGGGCTGACGTAGGCCACGCGGCCGGCGGCGATGCTGGCGACGAGATCCAGCGGATTTCCGGCGGCATCGCGCTTCATCGGGCAGATGTCGATGCCTTCGTGGAATTTCGTGAGCAGCATCTCGCCGTTGATGCGGACGGCGGTGCGGACGAAGCCGTAGGTGCCGGCTTGCCATGGCTTGGTGGTCTGGCCCTCGAAATTCCGGTCCACATACATGTAGAACTGGTCCATCTCACCGCTGAAGAGATGTTGATTCTCCGTGGGTAGGCGGAGGTCGAGCGGGGCTGAATTTAGGATGCCGGTCAGGCAAAAAATGAGGGCGAGGAGGCGAGTCATCGGGCGCAATTACTTTTTCTTTTTTCCACCGGCACCGGCGCGGGGAAGGCTTTCCTCGAGCAGTGTGATGTCAGCAAGGGTGATTCCCTTCCAGATGACAAGGACACCGTCGTCGATTTGTCGGTCGAGAAATACCCCATCCACGACCCGACCGTTCACTTGGGCGATCATCCAGTGGCCTTGGTTCGCATTACTGATGGCGGCGAGGCGGTTGACAGCGCCTCCCTTGAGCTTGAGTAGAATCCCGTAGTCGCCACCGATTTCTGAGGGAAATGGATTGAAGGAAAGGATGTCCTTGGTGGCAAATTCAGGCAGGCGGCGGAAAAACCGCTGTTTCCCATTCGCGAGCTGGGGGAAAATCATCTTCGGATTATCCGTCGCTTCCGTCTCCATGTGGAAGCTGACCGATGCCTTATTTTCCTTTTTTCCACTCGCGAAAACGGTCGGGCTGATGGCCAGAATGACCATCATGGAAAACGTGACGATGCGTGAAATCATGCACGGAGTGAAGCAGAAGAACCAAATCCCGGAAGGAAAATCCGGCAGTGAGCGAGGCGATCACTCCAGCGCTAACAATTTGGTAATGTGAAAAACGCTCATCAGGGCGTCTTCGTGGGGAGAAAATGTGACTAACGGGCTGGACCACCTACGAGGACTGGAAACGTCCACGGACCCGTCGCATCAAATGAGAAAGGAGAGCGGTTGAGGCTCTCCTTTCTTATTTAAATCAGGCGCATGTCACTTCTTTTCTAATCGATAAATCACCCCTGTGACGGTCTTGTTGAGTCCTTTGCCTCTGGTTTGGTAGAACTTCAACTCTACGAAGAGCGGTTGTCCCATGAAATCTTTAGCAATTGCGCACTGAGAGAAATCTCTCATTGACTGAGGGGTGGGTTTCTTGGGCTGGTTGTCGTAACAGGTCAGAATCGAGTCAGACCCTTCAGATTCAAAAGGGACCTCAAATCCCTTAAATACAAGTTGGCCTTTTGCACCGATGGTGAATTTCACGGGTTGGCCCACCGAAAGTTTAACAATTCCTTCCGGGACGGGCACGACGATCGACTCTGAACCTTCAATTGTCTTGGACTGTGATACGAACTTATTAGTGACCTTCAGGGTGAAGGTTTTCTTCGGAGCAAAACCTCCGAAGGTCTTCGCTTGGAGTTGGCCCAGTGGCAAAAGTGCCGTGGCGACGGCAATGAGTTTAATAATAGTTTTCATGGTGTTGTGGTGGAAATGATACATTCAAATTCCGAACGCTCAGACTTTGGTCCCAAGGTGAAAATTCAGAGAATTTCACAAAATAAAGGATCACGTTTTGTTTGAATCCGATCCGGTTTTCCATTCGACGCGACGCTTTCACCGGGTTATGTCCTCTTCTCTATGAAAAAACTCGGGATTATCCTCATCGCCATCATCGGACTGATCGTCGTTCTCGGGGTGTCAGTCGCGGGTAGTTATAATGGCCTAGTCGGGAAACAGCAGGGCGTCGATGCCGCATGGGCGAATGTGCTGAATCAATACCAGCGCCGGGCGGATCTGGTGCCGAACTTGGTGAAGACGGTGCAGGGCTCGGCCACTTTTGAAAAGTCCACGCTGGAGGCGGTGGTAAATGCGCGGGCCTCGGTCGGTAAGGTGACCATCGATCCCAGCAAGGCTCCAAGCGACGCGGCAAGTTTGCAGAAATTTCAAGAAGCGCAGGGTCAATTCAGCAGTGCCTTGAGCCGCTTGCTGGTGGTCTCGGAAAATTATCCTGATCTCAAGGCGAGTGCTGGATTCCGCGACTTGCAGGCGCAGCTCGAGGGCACGGAAAACCGGATCTCCGTGGAGCGGGGGCGGTTCAATGACGTGGTGAAAGCCTATAACACGGGTGTCCGGAGTTTCCCGGCAGTGTTGTTCGCCGGGATTTTCGGATTCAGCCCGAGGCCGTTTTTCCAAGCGGATGCCGGGGCGGAAAAGGCGCCTGAGGTGAAGTTCGACTTCGGTGGTGCGCCTGCTCCGGCACCCGGTAAATGAATATTCCGCTGCATCGTTCAGTAGGGTTTTCGCTGCTGATAGTCGTGTTCTGGTGCGTGGCGGGGCTCGCCCAGGCCTTGGTCCCGCTCCCGCCCAGCCCGACTCCGAATTACGTCCGCGACGATGCGCGCTGGCTGGACGCCGGTGCATTCGCGGCGCTAGATGCGAAGTTGCAGGCCTTCGAGCGGGAAACTTCCTCGCAGTTCGTGGTGGCGATTTTCCCGAAAATTCCTGAGGGCGAAGAGTTGTTTGATTTTAGCCAACGCCTGTTCGAGTCGTGGAAACCGGGCGGTAAGGAGCGGGACAATGGGGCGATTTTCCTGATTTTCGCCGAGGACAGGGTGCTGCGGATTCACACCGGCTTGGGGATGGAGGGCGTGCTGCCAGATGCCCGCTGCAAGCAGATCATCGCCGACGTGGTCGCGCCAAGATTGCGTGAGGGAAATCGCGAGTCGGCGATCAACGCCGGGGTGGATGCCATGATCGCGGCGGCGAAAGGGGAATACCAAGGGACGGGGCAGACTCGGCTGGACGATAAGCCGGACACGGGCGGCGGGATTTTGTTCTTATTCATCCTGCTCATTGTCGGGTTTTTCGTCGTCCGCGGCATTCACTCGGGGGCATTCACCTTGGGCGATGTGATTTTCAGCGTGCTCGGGGCATCGCGGGGAGGTGGCGGCGGCTCGTCTGACTGGGGTGGCGGCGGCGGGGGATCCAGTGGCGGCGGTGGTGGATTTTCCGGTGGCGGTGGTAGTAGTGGTGGCGGCGGGGCGAGTGGGAGTTGGTAGGAAATTGAACGGGATGAAATCGATTTTAACAGCGGACGAGGAGCAGCAAGTGATCGGCATGATCCGTGAACAGGAGCGGCGGACCCGTGCAGAAATCCGAGTTTGCCTGACCTATAAATTCATCTGGCGGCCGGAGCGCTACGCTTGGCAGGTCTTCGAACGCGGCGGGATGCGCGCCACTCGCGAGCGGAACGGCGCACTCATCGTGATGATGCCACGGATGAAAAAGGTAGTGATCATCGGCGACAGTGGGTTCGATGCGGTGGTCGAGAAATCTTATTGGCAGGAGGCGGTGGACGCCATGATCCGGCAAATGCACGAGGCCACGCCACTCGAAGCGCTGCGAGAAGGACTCCGCCGGCTCGGTGACACTCTCGCGCTCCACTGGCCCCACGAGGAAGGCGATTCGAACGAACTGCCAGACGAGCTTCTGCGATAAATATTTCTCTATCTACCACTCATCCGCATGAAAAATCCATGGATCATCCCCATCGCGACCTTGGTGGTTGGCGCTGCTGCCGGATACCTCTCGGGAAAAAGCTCGGGCTCCGGTATTTCCACCCCACCCGTGGAGGAATCCAGTCAGCGAAAACGCCCTTCCTCCCGCAGCGAATCCACGGCTGGTGAAATCACCAAGAAAAGCAGGGGTCTCAGCATCGAGCAAATTTCCCACCTGCCGGGGAATTCCAACCGCATTCGGGCACTTCTCGAATTTTATGAAGGTCTCTCTGCCGCCCAACTCGCGGAGGAAGCCACTCGACTCGATGGCCTACCCACCAACGAGCGCATCACGGCATCCATCCTCCTCTTCGGCCGGTGGGCGGAGGTGGATGCCGGCGCGGCGATGGCTTTTTCAAATACCATGGGCTTCGCGGGCGGCTTCGTCCGGCCGACGATTCTTCAAAGCTGGTCCAGCGTCGATCCCGCGGGTGCCGCCCAATACTACACGGCCAACCCTCGGGAATTCGCCCTGATGGGAATGATGGGCGGAGGGCGGGGTGGTCCGATGGGTGGGCAAGCGGGGGCCTCCATCATCGCCAACGAGTGGGCACGCCAAGATCCCACTGCGGCCATGGCATGGGCAGCCACCCTCGCCACCGAAAAGGGCGCGGCGATGACGGCAGTCGTCAGCGAAATCGCCAGAACAGACCCACGCAAGGCGGCCGAAATGATCAAGCAAATGGATGCCAGCGACCGAGCGGATGCCTACCGCTCAGTCGCCGACCACTACGGCGCGCTCGATTTCCCCGCCGCCCAGACGTGGATCCGCACGCTGCCCACGGAGGACCAAGCCGCGGCGCTGGCCTCAGCCATCGGCGGACTTTCCAATCATGATCCCGTGGCTGCGGCGCAACAAGTCGCGCGGATGGCAGAAAGCGAGTCCAAAAACCGAGTGATCGGTGATGTAGTGGCCGACCTCGCAGGCACCGACCCACAAGCAGCGGCGGATTTCCTCAGCAAGCAGCAGAGCGAAGATGCCCAGCGGGACGGCATGCGCGACCTCATGCCGACTTGGGCGAATCAAAATCCCGCCGCCGCGCTGAAATATGCGCAATCTCTCCCGTCAGGAAAAGTCCGCGACAGCGCCCTCGGAGCCTACGTCTGGGGGAATAATACCAGTCCGCCGCGAGACCTCGTCGCCGCTGCATCAGGGATCATCGACAACGGAGACCGGAACCGGACCGAGGGCGTGGCCTACATGAAATGGATGCGGGAAGACAAGGCCGCCGCGACTCAGGGCTTAGAAGCATCTGACCTGCCAAAGGACGTGAAGGACCGTATCCTCGAAGGACGCGGCATGTTCGGCGGTGGTAACCGGGGACGAGGACGGTAACGGCGGCTGACACACTTACCGGGGCCGCACCGACATTTCGTAGGCTGGTGAAGACGTTTCGGTCCATCATCAAGACGCAAAATGTCATTTCGCGTGAGTGTAAGAAATTCTGTGGGGATTGTAAGTCTGCGTGAGCGATATTCCAGCGTGCGTGAGTGAGCTTCCAGCCTGCGTGAGCGATTTTCCAACCTGCGTGAGCGAGCTTCCAGCCTGCGTGAGCGATCTTCCAGCTTACGTGAGCGATGCTCCAACCTGCGTGAGTGATGTTCCAGCTTACGTGAACGATCTTCCAGCCTGCGTGAGCAATCTTCCAACCTGCGTGAGCAATCTTCCAGCCTACGTGAGCGAGCTTCCAGCCTACGTGAGCAAGCTTCCAGCCTGCGTGAGTGATTCTCCAACGGTCGGCTCCGGGTTTCCAATGACGGTGAGCAGGGTTCCAGCGGTCGTGCGCGAGCTTCCCACCGGCAGATAGACTCATCTAGAACGGTCATCCATTCCATCTTGAATCCGCCGGTTACCCGCCACAGGCTCCCGCCATGCTTGCCCGTGATGCTGCGCTTGAACTTGCCCGCCGGCTGACGGCTGCGGGCCATGAGGCGCTTTTCGCCGGGGGCTGCGTGCGAGATAAGTTGCTCGGGCGCGAGCCGAAGGATTTCGACATCGCGACTTCTGCAAGGCCGGAGGAGGTTCTAAAGCTTTTCCCGGGATCTAACGAGGTGGGTGCCCACTTCGGGGTGGTGATCGCGAAGTGCCGCGGCCAGCATGTGGAGATCGCCACATTCCGGACGGACGGCAGCTACAAGGATGGTCGGCGACCTGAGGCTGTGACGTTTTCGACGCCGGAGCAGGACGCGCAGCGCCGGGATTTCACGGTCAATGGCTTATTCGAACGACCGGAAAGCGGCCAGGTGATCGACTTCGTCGGCGGCGTGGCGGATCTGCGGGCGGGCGTGCTGCGGGCGATCCGAAATCCGGTGGCACGCTTCACCGAGGACGCGCTGAGACTGCTGCGTGCGGTGAGATTCGCTGTGGTATTAGGATTGAAAATCGAGCCGGAGACGCGAGCGGCATTGGCCCGTTGTGCCTCGCAGTTAGCAAAAATTTCCCCTGAGCGGATTCGTGATGAGTTTTCTAAAATCCTGATGACTCCGCGGCGGCGAGTGGGCGTGGAGCTGTTGGTGGAGACTGGCCTGATGGCATTCATCATCCCAGAATTTCTGGAAACACGGGGCTGCGAGCAACCACCGGAATGGCACCCGGAGGGAGATGTCTATATCCATACCTGCATCATGCTAGAAATGCTGGAGCCGGATGCGCCGCTAGAGTTATGTCTGGCAGTCCTGTTGCACGACATCGCCAAGCCGCCCTGCCAGACGCGTGACGCCGACACCGGGCGCATCCGTTTCAACGGCCACGACGCGATGGGTGCGGAAATGGCGGATCAAATCCTCCACCGACTGCGCTACCCGAATGCGATCATCGCCGCTGTGGTGCCGATGGTGGCGCGGCACATGCAGTTCATGAACGTCCAGCAGATGCGGACGGCCAAGCTCAAGCGCTTCATGTCGGAGCCGACATTTACCGAGGAAATGGAGCTGCATCGCGTGGATTGTGGGTCGTCGAACGGATTGACGGACAATTATGAGTTTCTGCAAATGAAGGCGGTGGAATTCGCCGCCGAGCCACTGATCCCACCGCCACTGGTGACGGGGCGGGACTTGATTTTCATGGAACTCAAGCCGGGGCCACGTTTTAAGGAAATCCTCGAAATGGTGCAAACCGAGCAGCTCGAAGGACGAATCCTTGATCGGGACGCCGCGCTGGACTACCTCAGAGCACTCGCGGTTGGAAACTCCGCGTGACTTGCGAGGTCGCTATCCTTTTTTTCAAAATCATGAACTCCACCATTCCCGTCGAACACACCGATCCGGTAAACTCACAGATCCTCGCGATTTCTGAGGACCTGATTTCTGGTTTTCAGCGTCAGCCATTCCATTTGATCGCCGAGAAATCCGGGGTGCCGCTGGAAACGGTGATCGAGCGGATCCGGGCAATGGTGGAGGCCGGAGTGGTCCGCCGAGTGCGGCAGACATTGCTTTCCACCAAGCTGGCCCACGGTGCGCTCGTCGCGTGGAAGGTACCGGAGGAAAAGCTGAATGCCGCATTCGACTTCATGGCGAAGGAAGATCCATTTTCGGGCCACGTCGTGATCCGCTCGACGGATACTGAGGTTTCCGGCTCCGGCTACCGCTTGTGGACGACGCTGAAAGTGCCCGTGGGGGAATCGCTGGATTTCCATGCCACCACCCTGCTCCGGCTGACGGGTGCGACGGAATATCTTCTGATGCCTGCCCACGGCGTGTTCGCCCTCGGAGTGGGCCACACCCGGCGCAAAGTGCTCGAGCCCGGCGACCGTGCCGACGAAGCAGCCATCATGATGACCACCACGGCGGTCGATCTGACGGCAGAAGAATGGACGGTCCTCCTCGCCCTCAAGGAGGAGCTGACGCTGGATGAAATTGGTGAAAATCCGTGGGACAAGCGCGCGGAGATTGCGGGAGTCAGCCTCGCTCGCTTTTGCGAAGTCGCGGAGACGCTGAACGCGAAAAAAGTCATCGGCCGTTTTTCCACGTTCCTCGAGCACGTCAAGCCATCCGCCACCGGGGAGCGGGTCACGCGTTTCAATGGTCTATTTCACTGGGCCGTGCCGCAGGGCCGCGAGCAGGAAGCGGGTGCAGAGGTCGGCCGGCATTTCTGCATGACTCACGCCTACTGGCGCGAGGGCGGCCCGCAGTTTGGCAACGTCAACATCATGGGCGTGATGCACGGCACGGAAAAGCCACGGGTGCTGGAGCACAAGGCGGCCATCGACAAGCACCTCGCGGAAGCCGGGATTCCAGTCTCTTACACCAACGTTTTCTGGGGCGGACGGTCGGAAATTAAGCCTTCAGAGATTTCCCCGGAAATTTACCGCCAGTGGCACGAAAAGTATCCCAGCTAGAGGCTTTGTGACCAAATCGTCACACCCCATGGTTTCGTAGCTCATCACCCCGCCCGCTAACGTCCCCACGAAATGCACCGAATTCTGATTGTTGAGGACGAGCGCGATATCGCTGATCTGATCGGCTTTAACCTCCAGCGAGCCGGATATGAAGTCATGAAAGCTCACGATGGCTTGGAGGGCACCGAAATCGCCCTCCGCGAGCGCCCCGACCTGATCCTCCTCGACCTCATGCTCCCCGGCCGGGATGGCTACTCGGTTTTCCGCGAACTCCGCCGGGACGCCCGCACTGTGAACACCCCGGTCATCATGCTCACCGCCCGGGCGCAAACCGAGGACCGCATCCAAGGCCTCGAAGCCGGGGCCGACGACTACCTCACCAAGCCATTCAGCCCCAAGGAGCTAATGCTGCGCGTCCAAGCCATTTTAAAACGAGCCGACGGACCGCCCGGCTCGGTGGATTTCACCTACGGCCCCTTTCGTTTCGATAAAAACGCCTTGAAATTCTACCTCGATAACGAACCCGCCGAACTCACCGCGACTGAGTTTAAATTGCTCCTCTTCCTCTGCGAACGCTCGGGAAAACCACAGGACCGCAACGACCTGCTCCGCACCGTCTGGGGCTACAGCGACGCCACTCACAGCCGCACGCTCGACACTCACATGAAACGCTTGCGGCAAAAACTCGGCACGCATGGTGCTTGGGTGGAAACCGTGCGCGGCGTAGGCTACCGCGTCGCCAAAGCCGTCGCATGACCAACGAAATCTTCATCCTCGCCACCGCATCTGCACTCGTCGCACTGGCCGTCCTCGTCTATCGGAACCGTGGCTCGCGCAGGCAATCGGCAGCAGAAGTTAATGCTTGGAAACAACGCCTCGAACATGATCTCAAGCAGGCCCGCGACGAGCGAAACCTCCTTCTCGACGCACTCGGCGACGCCTTTTTACTCGTGGATGCCGATGCGAACATCCGCTTTGCCAACGAGGCCGCGCGTTCGCTCTTCGGTCGCCGCGAGCTCCTTGATCGGCCCGTCCGTGAAGCATTCCTCGATCCTCGGCTGGCAGACGCCTTGCTCCAATGCCTCGCCACTGGCGAACCCGCACAATCTCGTGTCGTCCTGCCCCAGCAGACTTCGCCCCGCGGCGATCTTGAAACGCGCGGCGTCAACGCATGGATCATCGATGCCGCCCAACTCTCCACCCCCACCGGCGGCGCGCCGAACACCCGCGTCATTATCCGCGACGTGACCGCCGAACATCAGATCGAACAAGTCCGCAAGGATTTCGTCGCCAACGCCTCCCACGAGCTCCGCACCCCGCTGGCCATCATCAACGGTTATTTGGAGAATTTACTCGAAGATGACATGATCGACGAGCCGGTGATGGCCCGCCGATTTCTCACCATCATGAAGAAGCACGCGGACCGCATCTCGCGGATCGTGGAGGACATGCTCGTCATTTCCCGGCTGGAGTCCGGCGAGGCAAACGCGCTCAAAGTCGAGCCATTTAAATTCCGCTCCTGCATCAAGGACATCCTCGAGCGCCTCGAATCCGTCATCCGCAGCCAACACGCGGAAATGACCGTGACGATGCCAGACCCCGACCTCGTCATGCAGGGCGACCGTTTCTACTGGACCCAAGTGCTCTTCAATCTGGTAGAAAACGCTCTCAAACAGAACCCCTACCCCGGCCTGCGCGTCGAAGTCGGCTGCGAACAAGCCGGCGAAAACATCCGGATCTGGGTGGCCGACAACGGCGTCGGTATCCCCAGCGCCGACCTCCCGCACATTTTCCGCCGCTTCTTCCGAGTAGAGAAGCACCACTCGCAGCAGGAAATTAAGGGCACGGGTCTCGGGCTTTCCATCGTCAAGCGGGCGATTGAGGCACACGGCGGCACCATCGGTGTGACATCCGTGCCGGGCAGTGAGACGAAATTTCTGATTACGGTGCCGAGAGAAATGCAGTGAATCTCCGGGATTCTGCCGTATTTTTCGCAAATTTGCCGTGCGGTGGTCGCGAAAATTCGCGTAGATCCTCGTGGACCGAGGCTTGGGGCCTGTCCACTACCCGACTGAACCAATGTCTTCTGCTTCTCACCAAATTCTTCATCAAGAGCGTCTTCCCGCCACCGGTTGCCTCGTGATCCCCGGTCGGCTGGATGCCGACCTGCTCCTTCATTTCGAAAAACTTTTCGCCGGGCGGAAAATCACCTGGCTGGTCGAGGAGACTGCACTTTATGAGCCTTCCCTCCGTGCCCACCTAGAAAAGTCCGGCTCCGGAGCGATGTTTTCCGCAGACGATGCCGCTCCCGCCGCCGCTGGCAGCCAGCTCAAGCCCTACCTCGACGGTAATGGAATCCTCGTTTTCGTCCCCGGCCGAGCGACCACGCGGAATGCCACGGCGAACCATATTTCGACCGCTCATTTGAAGACATTGTGCGCCTTCGGCCTGCCAGTTCTGCCGATCGCCATCGATTGTCCACGCCAATCCAGCCTCTGCGTGGAGCGTAAGTCCTCACTACCGGTAGCAGTTTTTTCCATCGGGAAAATCATCCCCGCCGGGAGTGCCAGCATCGCCACCTTTCAACAGGCACTGTGGGAGGCAAACGAAGAAGCCTACACCTCACGCGCTCTTTTCAAGGGATCGCTAGCCATGACTCTGCTCGAAGGACTGAAGAAGCACGGCACGAAAAAGAAGATCCTCGATGGCGCGGACGACTCCACGCTCACGTTCGACAAGATCCTCGCCATGGCCATCGTCTTCTCGAAGTTCATCAAGGAGGAGACTGATAAACAACGAGTTGCCATCGTCCTGCCGCCCGGTAAAGCCGGACTCATCGCGAATCTCGCCGTCCTTTTTGCCGGAAAAGTGCCGGTAAACCTAAATTTTACCGCCGGTCCTGAAGCCATCAAATCCTGTATCCGCCAAGCCGATGTGGACCGCTTCATCACCGCCGATCCCTTCGTCAGGAAAGTCTCGTCATTTCCATGGCCACCGAACCGCGACCTGATTTTTATCGAGCGCGTCTTGCCCACACTTAAAAAGAAAATCGTCACTTGGACGATCCTCTCGAAGCTCCTGCCCGCCTCGGTGCTCGGTCGGATGCTCGGACTCGACAAGCGCGGCGGCGAGGACGAGGCGACGCTCCTTTTCACCTCCGGCTCTTCTGGCGAGCCAAAAGGCGTGGTGCTCAGCCACCGCAATGTCTTGGCAAATGTCTGCCAGTTTGGCACACGCCTCAATCTTCCTAGCAACTCCGCGATCCTCGGCTGCCTGCCGCTGTTCCACTCCTTCGGCTGCACTGTCACGCTGTGGTTCCCGATCATTGAGGGTGTCAATCTCGTCACCTATCCGACTCCACTTGAGACGAAACGCCTCGCGGAACTCATCGCGCTCCATCAAATCAATATCTTCCTATCCACCCCGACATTCTTGCGCGGCTACATGAAACGCACCGATCCAGCGCAGTTTTCATCGCTCAAGTTAGTCGTCACCGGTGCCGAGAAACTCCCGCAGTCACTGGCCACCGCGTTCGAGGAAAGATTCGGCATCCGCCCGCAAGAAGGCTACGGCCTGACTGAAACCTCACCCGCCACCAACGTCAACCTGCCCGATCTCGAACCGGAACGCGACTCCATCGCCCTTGCCTCCTCGCGCAACGGCTCGGTCGGCCAAATGCTGCCAGGCATGGCCATCAAAATCACCGATCCCGCCAGCAACCGCGAAGTCCCGCTCAACCAACAAGGCGTCATCTGGTTCAAGGGCGCAAACGTTTTCAAAGGCTACCTCGGCGATCCGAAGAAAACCGCCGAAGTCCTATCAGACGGCTGGTTTCGCACCGGCGACGTCGGCCATGTCGATGCCGATGGCTTCCTTTACATCGAGGGTCGGATCTCGCGTTTCTCAAAAATCGCCGGCGAAATGGTGCCTCACGAAACGGTCGAAGCCGCCGTCAACAAAGTGCTCGGCCTCGACACGGAATCCGAGCGCCGCATCGCCGTCGTCGGCGTGCCAGACGAGCAAAAAGGCGAGGCCATCCTGCTGCTTTCCACCATCGCCGGCCCCGCGTTGGAGCAGGAATGCATCGACCTCCGCTACAAGCTGCTAGACGAGGGCCTCTCCTCACTCTGGTGCCCCAAACAAATCGTCCGCGTCTCAGAAATCCCCGTCCTCGCCTCGGGCAAGCTCGACATCAAGTCCTGCGAAACTCTCGCCAAGCGCGACGCATGAACTTTCCATCACTCTCTCAATTCTAAATATTTTCCCATGCTCAATCGCATCGATTCCACGTTCGCCCGCCTTCGCGAAACCCACCAAACCGCCTTCGTCGCCTACGTCGCCGCCGGAGATCCCAACTTCGAGTCCTCACTCGAAATCATCAAAACCCTCGCCGACGCCGGAGCCGACATTATCGAGCTCGGCCTGCCATTTTCCGATCCGTTAGCCGACGGTATTGTCAACCAAATGGCCGCCGAACGCGCCATCAAGTCCGGCATGACCACCCCGCGCTCGCTCGAACTCATCCGCCGCTTTCGCGAAACGCACCAAACGCCGATCGTCCTCTTCACCTACCTGAATCCGATTTTCACCTACGGCTTCGAGAAGTTTCACCAAGACGCCGCCGCTGCCGGTGCGGACGGAATCTTGCTCCTCGACCTGCCACCGGATGAGGCCG
Source organism: Luteolibacter sp. (assembly GCA_043766715.1). Classification (GTDB taxonomy): domain Bacteria; phylum Verrucomicrobiota; class Verrucomicrobiia; order Verrucomicrobiales; family Akkermansiaceae; genus Luteolibacter. The sequence goes on along the minus strand of JAYUHS010000171.1, from coordinate 7,461 downwards.
CCCTGAACAAAGATCTTGCAATCGGCGCTGGGCTGAAACAGATCCGCATCATCGCCCCCACCACGCCGCCGGAGCGGCTAGAAGTCCTCGCCAAGTCCGCCGAGGGCTTTATTTACGCCCTCTCTCGCACTGGAGTCACCGGTGCTCACGGTGCTCCATCGGCAAATATCGCTGCCCTCGTCGCCTCGATCAAAGCCCACACCGATGTGCCAGTCTGCGTCGGTTTCGGCATCAGCACCCCGGACCAAGCCGCCATGGTCGCCCGTGCGGCAGATGGCGTCATCGTCGGTTCTGCTATCGTCAAGCAAGTCGAACTCCACCCCACGAACGCTGCTAACGCCGTCCGAAATTTCACCGCGCCACTCATCGCCGCGACCAAAGCAGCTAGCCCTAACTAACTCAGCTGCGGGATTGAACCGTAGTTGATGCGTCTCGCAGCAACGAGGGCAATTCAGGCCCAAAAAATTAGAAGAACTTAACCACAGATCAACGGGATGAACGCAGATCAAGAGAATGAAAACGCAGTCTTTATCTGTGTATTTCATCTGCGTCCATCTGAGTTCATCTGCGGTTAAAATCTCTTGAACCGCACTCGTTGCGGCGAGACGCCGCAACCACAGCACCCATTCTCACAGATTCCCTAAAATTTCCGCAGCACCGTATCCGAGCAAAGCCGCTCCTCGGTGTTCGGGTGATCGAGCGTGTAATGCAGCCCGCGGGATTCCTTGCGCCGGGTGGCGCATTCGACGATGAGGCCCGCGACGGCGACAAGATTGCGAAGCTCTAAGATGTCGGCGTTGACCCGGTGGCCCCAGTAGAACTCTCGCACTTCCTTTTTTAAATTTCGCAGACGCGCCGTCGCCCGCCGCAACCGGTTATCGGTGCGGACGATGGAGACATAGTCCCACATCAGACGGCGGATCTCGTCCCAGTTATGATAGATCACCACCAACTCATCGGGCTCCGCTGTGTCGCCGTGTTCCCACGCAGGAATCAGCGGCGGCTCGGAAACGATATTCCCCGGAGGATGTTGCCGCATCAGCTCGTCCAGTGCCCGGCGTGCGACGACATTTCCTTCTAGCAACGAGTTCGAAGCCAAGCGATTTGCGCCGTGAAGACCCGTGCAGCCGGCCTCGCCCACGGCATAAAGTCCGTGCAGTGAAGTCTTGCCATTCACATCGGTGAGGACGCCGCCACATTGATAGTGAGCAGCCGGAACGACCGGGATCGGCTGAGTTTCACAGTCGAGGCCGAATTTTAACAACGTTTGGTAGATGTTAGGAAACCGCTCCTTCATGAAGCCCTTCGGCTTATGGGTGACATCCAGATAGACGCACGAAGCTCCGGTGCGTTTGATCTCTTGGTCGATGGCCCGAGCGACGATGTCCCGTGGTGCAAGCGAACCTCGGTGATCGATCTTCTTGGTGAAATCCTCGCCCTTCGCATTGATGAGAATCCCACCTTCCCCCCGCACCGCTTCACTCACCAGGAAGGAACGTGCCTCAGGTCCGGTCGCGCCCGGATTATAGAAACACGTCGGGTGAAATTGGATGAATTCCATGTTCGCGATCGATGCCCCAGCCCGCCAGCCGAGAGCCACGGCATCACCCGTCGCAGAATCCGGATTGGTCGTGTAGAGATACACTTTCCCACAGCCGCCAGCGGCCAAGATGACTCGGTCTGAGCGGAACACCTGCACCTCATTCGTCTTCGTTTCCAAAACGTAAGCGCCGAGCACCCGGTCATCCACCGTGGCCCCGAGCTTGGCGGTGGTGATGAGATCGATGACAAAATGGTTTTCTAGCAAAGTGAGATTCGGAGTCTGGCGTGCCGTTTCGATAAGTCCCCGTGCGACCTCATAACCGGTGGTGTCCTTGGCATGGAGGATCCTGCGGTGCGAGTGCCCACCTTCTTTTCCCAGTTGGAAATGGTCCCCTTCCTTGTCGAAGGAAACGCCATAATCCACCAAATCCGCGATCGCCGCTGCACCCTCACCGATGATGGTCCGCACCGCCGCCTCCTTGCAGAGTCCAGCCCCGGCATCGAGCGTATCTGCGACGTGCAGTTCCTCAGAATCCCCCGCATCTCGCCATTTTTCCGGCAATACCGAGGCGATCCCGCCCTGCGCCCATGCCGTGTTCGACTCGTAAACTTCACCCTTCGTCACCACGATCACCGAGCCATATTTCGCGGCCCTTAGAGCGAAGGAAAGTCCGGCGATGCCCGCGCCGATCACCAAGAAATCTGCTGTCATGTGGCCGCAGCATGGAGCGGGATTCCCTGCGGAAAAGGGAAAATTATCACTCACCCGTCTTGACCCCACTGCCCGGGCAAGCCACCCCTCGCCCATGAGTTTTTTCATCACCGGCACTGACACTGGCGTCGGTAAAACCTACGTCACCCGCCTGATCCTTGAGCACTTGCGCGCCGAGGGGCGCGACGCCGTCGGCTACAAACCCATCGCCTGCGGAGACCGCGAGGACGCCTCTGTTCTATCTATCGTCTCCGGTGGGATCGACTTAGATGAAATCAACCCGGTCTATTTCAACACCGCCGTCGCCCCCTACGTCGCCGGGATGCTAGAAAACCGCACCGTCAACCCCGCCGAGTTGATCGCTGGATTTCACCATCTCGCCGGGAAACACACCCAAGTCATCGTGGAAGGCGCCGGTGGCTGGGAAGTCCCACTTGCCACGAACTACCGCGTTTCCGACCTCGCGGTAGCGTTAGGACTCCCCGTCGTCATCGTCGCAGGAAATAAACTCGGAGCGCTGAATCACATCATCCTCACCGTGCAGGCCATTCGCGCGCGCGGCCTGACCTGCGCCGGCATCATCCTCAACCAACTCGAAGACGAAATGGACACCGCCATGATCACCAACAAGGGCGTCGTCGAGGATCTCACCGGCGTCCCACTGCTCGACCACATCATCCACGGCCAAGATTTTCTCGACGTCGAAGCCTTCCTAAAAATCTAACCCACCCAACCCCACCCAACCCAACCCAACCCAACCCAACCCCACCCAACCCAACCCAACCCCACCCAACCCCACCCAACCCCGCCCCTCCCCTCCCCGCCCCCCCCTCCGCGACCTCTGCACCTCCGCGTTTTCGCTTCATCCAAAACCTCCACGTCCCTTTGCGACCTCCGCGGCTTTACTGTGAAAAAGTCATCGGACCCGGATTTCACCCTAGGAGCATCGCCTCTCGAAATTAGCTGTCATTGATTCCATAAGCGACTTAGTCATCACCCCTTCACCTTCCATGCCAGCCAAGAATTTCCACGTTCGCCAAGCCGCCGTTTCTGCCCTCCGCGCGTGGGCCAAGGGTCATGATTACGCCGAGACTCTCATCGAACGTCACGCCCAGCGCCGCAAGCTTTCGTCCTCAGATCGCGGACTTTTACAGGCCATTTTGTTCGGCGTCCTAAGAAATCGCCGCCTGCTCGACTACTGGATCGGCAAGCTGCGCGATGGCAAGCTGGACTCAGAAACTCGCGACATCCTCCGCGTGGGACTTTGCCAACTGCTCATCCTCGGTCTGCCCGACCACGCCGCCGTCAATGAAACGGTGGAGGCCGGGAAAGCCAGCGTCCGCAGCCTGATCAATGCGGTCCTCCGCCGTGCCACCCTGGGGAAAAAACGGATGCTCGATGACCTCGACGACGTGCCCGTGCCGGTGATCCACTCCCATCCCGATTGGCTCTATAACCGCTGGCGCCAAGCATTCGGCACCCGCAATGCGATTTCGCTGATGGAGTGGAATAATCTCCCAGCAGCCACCTATTTCCGGATAAATCCCCTCGCCCCAGTACCGGAGACCGTGCCGGGAAATCCGCTAGAAAATGCCCCGGGCTTCTACCAGCTCGAAGGCTCACTGCCCACAGCACTCCTCGCGACTGGCGCGGTTTACATCCAAGACCCGGCGACTCGTCATTCCATCGAGCTCCTCAATCCGCAACCCGGCGAGCAGATTCTCGACGCCTGTGCCGCACCCGGCGGCAAGGCATTTCTCATCGCCGCAGCACTCGGCTCGGCGGATGGATTGGTCTGCACCGACTCCAACGAAAAACGCCTGCCGCGGCTGGTAGAAAATTTAACCCGCCTTCACGTCGGCCAAGCTGCAGTTTCCGTCCACGACTGGACCCAGCCCGCACCCGCCAAGTGGCATCACCGCTTCGACGCCATCCTGCTCGATGTCCCCTGCTCGAACACCGGAGTCATCCGCCGCCGGGTGGACGTGCGCTGGCGGTTGCAAGCGCCAGACATCGACAAAATCGCCATCACCCAGCGGAAAATCCTCGAAAACGCCGTCGCCTGTCTCAAACCCGGCGGCCGTATCGTTTACTCAACCTGCTCGATCGAGCACACGGAAAACCTCGGCCTCGTGGAAGCCTTCCTCGCCGACCACCCCGAGCTACAACTCTGCGGCACCCGCGAGGCCCTACCCTTTCGCGATGCGACCGACGGAGCTTTCGCCGCCCGCATCGAGCGGAAATTGTGAATTCTCACTGGCTAGCTACCCTCCTCGCCTTTAGAAATCCGTTATGAAATCCTGCCTAGGCATCCTGCTCATCTTCTCCACCCTCGTCGCTATCCTCGGCGGCGGAGCGCTGATTTGGTATCTTAGCAGCACCGCAGAATTCACCCGCAGAACTCCACCCGCCGCTGTCCCACCCAAGGTTACCGCCCCCGTCGCGAAACCGGTCCGCTAGACCAACCGGGAAAAACAGGCACGCAGTCCCGCCCGCCACTTTTCAAGAAACGCTAGATTTCTCGCGATCTCTGAAGCGTTTTCGACACTGACCACGGCGGCCGCTTCGAGTTTTGGAAACTCCGAGCACTCACGCGTAATCTGCTTTTCTACCCGAGAAATCGCCAGCTCCACCGCCTCACGGCAAACTTGAGTTTCGCCCTCCAGCATCGCCCGGACCAGTGACGACCTCGCTTCCTCCCGCTTACGAATGACCATTTCCGCCTGCTGAGTCACGGCTCCGACCGCAGTAAATAACTCCATCAAAGAAAAATCGATGCTGCCGCGCACCTCACCCGGCGTGCCTCGGAGTTCGAGCCAATGCCTCAAGCGCCGCGACGGGCTGGAAATGACAGCCAGAGCCTCACGCAAGGCGACGAATTCGCCATCCTTGCCACCCGCGTCTGGATGCACCCGCTTACCCGCTTCCCGAAACGCCTCGCGCAGAGCGTCCTCCGAGAAAACAAGCCCCGGAGAGATTCCTAAAATTTCAAACGCATTGACCACCACACCCCAAAAGTGACGGCACCTTTTCAAGACGTAAAGGCCGCAGAAAAAGTCGAGGTCATCGACACCTGCCAACCGCGCGGATTTTACAAAATTCGTGCTTCTCATTCCCTTGTTGGCCTAGGCTCACCCCAGCACGATGTTTGAAATGCGGAAAATTGGAATCTTCGGCGGCACCTTTGATCCCGTCCACCTCGGCCACCTCCATCTCGCCTCGTTAGCGAAGGAGGCCCTGAAGCTCGACGAAGTCCGATTCCTGCCCTGCCAAATTTCGCCCCATAAGACCGGCACTCCACCCGCCAGCAGCACGGATCGCTTGGAAATGTTGCACCTCGCCACCGCTGGGATTCCATGGGCGGTTATCGATGATTCCGAGCTCCAAGAAAACGGCCCGTCCTACTCGTTTCAAACTGCCCAAGCCATGGCCGCCCGATTCTCCGCTGCCCGACTTTTCTGGATCATGGGCGGCGATCAATGGGACGTACTGCCGAGTTGGAAAAATCCTGAGCGCCTCGCGAGCTCGGTGGAGTTCGCCGTCGTTTCTCGCGGTGCGCCTCCAAGACCTCGACCCGGCTACCGCCTCCACCCGATCCCCGGCGAGCACCCAGCATCCGCCACGAAAATCCGTGAGGCGATTTCTACCGGGAAATTACCACCTTGGCTTCATGAAGACGTCGCGCGACACATCGCTACCCACCGACTTTACCGGTTTTGACCCGCCTGTTACTTGATCAGCTCCTTCAAGTGTTCCACATATTTCCCCGGCCCCCCTGCCTGATAGCCGGTTCGGCTGATCTCCTTGCCCCGTGCGTTCAGCAGCAAGACCGTGGGGAACCCATCCACCTTGAACTCCTCAGAAAGCTTGTCGTTCTGCTCTTTTTCCTTCGGCGGAAGTTCTTTTTTCCTCGGGAAATCCAGTTCAAGCATCACGAAATGCTTCTTTGCATACTCTTGGAACTCCGGCTGGTCGAACACCTCCTTCTTGAGCTTGATGCACCAACCGCACCAATCAGAACCGGTGAAATCGGCGAGAATCGTCTTGTGCTCGTCCTTCGCACGTTTCTTGGCGATTTCGAAGTCCGTCTCCCACTTGAAAACATCCGCCGCACCCGCTTCTGGCTTGGCCGCCGCTGTCTGCGCCGCGACGAACTTCCTGTCCTCCTCGGTGAGCTTGGACAGTGCAATCTTGACCGTGGTGCCGTTCGGACGGGTGATCACGACGTTATCGCCGTCAGTCTTCGAATACTCACCTTCCAGTGACCGTTCCGAACCCGCCTCCTTCCAGGTCTTGGCTTCGAGCGAGGCAGGTAGCAGGATTGAGACTGCAGAAAGCGCACAAATGACAGATCGTTTCATGGGTTTTGATTGAAGTTTCGGTGAGAAGATTCATCGAAAACAAAGGTTGCTGTCAACGTCCGGCCTTGATTTGAAGCGAGGACTTCACAGCGCCCAACTCAGGCAACAACTCAGCGAGAAGGAAGAGACTCCCGCGTGGATCGCCAATGACCTCGAAAAGGGCGCATTTTGACCGAAAATCGGGTTTGTTGGCGAAAGTTAAGGCTCTGCTGTAGAAAACTAGGTGGAAAACAATCAATTTCCGGGGAATGTTGAAGAATTCGACGCGCTCGCAGTGGAAAAATATCACTTCGACCATGAAATAGATCGTTCCGTTGAAGAAAATGAGGGAAAAGTTGTCCTTTGATAAGACCTCGTCGAGGAAACTGGGATGCCGTTGAAGAAAGTCCGGGGGCTGTTGAAGAATATTAAGGCTCCGTTGTGGTGAATTTTCCCCGATCACTCGTTGGTGGGGATGTTGCAAGGCATCCGGATGGGTGAAACAAGGAGAAAGGTGCTGATGAAAAGGGATCTGCACTCGGACAAGCCGCAGATGTTTAAACCGCAGATGGCGCGGATTGACGGGGATGAAGATCTCGAAGCCGGGTTGGATTTGGCTGCTTCGAAATGAGTCACTGCGAGAATGACTCCGAAAGCTGCACGGGAGGTAAAAGTTCCCTGCAATAGAACGCATTAAAACCGACATTTCCCTGCATTGAAGGCGTTTCGGAAAGGCTCACATCTTAAAAGGCGAAAGCCGCTGAACTCCTTAGAATTCAACGGCTTTCATTGGTTGCGGGAGTAGGATTTGAACCTACGACCTTCAGGTTATGAGCCTGACGAGCTACCTGGCTGCTCCATCCCGCG
>JAYUHS010000170.1:0-9779 GCA_043766715.1 Luteolibacter sp. | reverse complement strand
AAAAAACTCGCAATCGGCATTTCCCCAAAACACGCTCAAGGCCCCGCCAAATCGAGGCTCTGGGAGCAACATGCTCAGGCCGTGGGACGGTAGTGAATTTGTTACTTACTCGCAGATTGTGACTGCAGCTTTGTATCGTTAAATTTTCGTTAGAGGTTTTTGGCTTTATTTCAAGTAAGTTCAATTTCTTGAAATAAACTGGTGTCATACAAGTTCACTCCTGTGGGGTTTGACAAAGCCATTCTTAGAAAAGATTCTTTAAAATGGTTTGATTTACGGACTAGTCTGGGGGTTCTGGAAAACTGAAGTTGTTTCGATGTTCCAAAGCCAATCATAACACCAAGCTGCTTATTATTAACAACATCGAGCTTTTGATGGGGGCGTCGGTGGGGAGATTGAAGGGCTTTGTCGCGCTGAGATGCTGACTTTCTTAGCCGAAAGTTGGCCAACTTCGCGAAATCCACGGCTTACGGCCGAGCCTCGTTGGAATGACCCAACGGCGTTCCATTTCAAGCCGCTGAGCCAGCTATTCGCTGTGACGCTTGTCTTAGTCTTGACGTGGGACACCAACACCACTTTGCGCGGATCTGGGCCATCCTGCTGCCGAATGATTGCGATGGCTCCTGGCGGTGAAGGCGTCGTCTTGGGGTCTTTCCGCCCGGGCTTCAGCATGTTTCCTGGTGGCTGCCGGTCTTCCACAGCGCCTTCATGGGTCGGGATTTAGAGCTCCTTGATCCAGAAGTTAGCAAAGTCGATGGAGCTGCCATGGTAAGATTAGGGGCCAATCTCTTTGCAATTGGGTTCTCAGCGCCGCTGGACGGTGCCGACCTTTTGTCCATGAAACAATCTCGACACTCCAGCCGTGCTACCACCATTCTTCGCGCCACGCGGCGGTTGCATGAATTTTTTCCGATCACACTTCCTGCGATTCCTTCTGCCCCTCGCTCTGGCTGCCTTGGGTGCGGTGATTTGTGCGATGCTGGTTCCTCGGGAAATGGAGGCGGTGAGGCAGCAACTGCTTGGCTTCCCGGACTCCGATGTTCCGGCCCATGAAGCGCGGCCCTGGGTGCTTGCTGGGCTGTGCTTTCTCCCGGCCCTCGCTGGCCTGCTTTACTCGCTAGGCGGGACGCTGGATCGCTACATCGCCCGCCAATTTGCAGGGATTTTCTGCATTTGTCTGGGCGCACTACTATCGATCTGGCTGTTGATGGATTTGGCAGATAAAATCGGCGATTTCCTCGATTCTAAGCACTTGCTGCGGACCATGGTGGTCTTCTATAGCACCCGTTCGCCGGCGATTTTACTGTTGCTACTGCCCTACAGCTTGTTGCTGGCGCTGCTCTATTCGTTAGGAAAACTTTCGGGGACACGCGAGGTCATTTCCATGATCCAAGCGGGTCGCAGTGTGATCCGTATCACGATGCCGTTGATCATCGCGGGGATATTTTTCAGCCTGCTGAGCCTCGGCTTAAATTACCAATGGGCCCCGGTGGCAGAAGGCAGCGTGCAGGAAATCTTGGACGAGGCGACTGGCCAGCTTGCCACCAAGGCTCCGCCGAATGTGCTCTATCGCAACCCGGCAGAACGCAGGCTGTGGAAAATCGGCGCGTTTCCGCAGGACTATCACAAGGGGGCTCCGCTACTGGAGGTCGAGGTGACCACCACGCGGGCAGACAAAACCTTGGAAAGTCGCCTCTCGGCGAAAAAAGCCACTTGGGACCGCAGCACCCGCCAGTGGACCTTCGAGCAGGCCATCGTCGGGACTTATCCGCCGAACCTCACGCCCGTTTTTAAAACCTACGAGACGCCACTCGTCATCGATCACTGGCGCGAAACTCCGTGGCAGCTCATCAAACCGGGCTTGAGCGCCTCGTTTCTCGGCATCCCGGACCTCGACACTTGGTTGCGGGAAAACTCGCGTGGCGAATCATTCGCAGATCCTGCGCCTTATCTCACCCAGTGGCACTATCGCTGGGCACTGCCCTTCGCCTGCATGGTCACGGTGCTGCTTGCCACGCCGCTGGCTGTGCATTTTTCCCGGCGCGGTGCCGGTGGCGGGATCTTTCTTGCGGTGGTGCTTTCTGCGCTGTTGCTACTGGTGACCAGCATTTCCCTAGCCCTTGGCGAGGCGGGCACGCTGCGGCCAGCGCAAGCGGCGTGGCTGCCCAATGCGGCCTTCGCCCTGCTGGGGCTTTATCTTTTCCGCCGCCGCATCAGCGGTAAACCGATCTATCTGATCCTCCGCCGGTTCCTACCCGGAAATGATTAGCAACTTTTTCTTCCATGGCTTTCGCTGAATCTTGGCATGTCCGGTCCCGTGGCCGCGAGTGTGCGGCTACCCAACTTCCCTTCGTCGATGGCGAGGTGATCATCACCGCGCTTTTCCCTGATCCCGAATCCAGCGGCTACGTCCGGCGCGACTATCGCACCGACGGCTGGAAAAGTTATCAGGAGACAGGCGCAGCTCCGTTCTCATTCTGGCGCACGAAATACGCCGCACCCAGCAGTCATGAAACCGTAAATCTCGCGGAAAAACTCAGTGCTGAGGAGATCCTCCAACGGCTGGTGGAGGAGGATGAGGACCACACCGAGAACGCGCGTTTCATCCTCGCCGTGATGCTGGAGCGCCAGAAATTACTGCGGGAAACCGATCACCAGCGGACTCCCAGCGGGATTCTCCGCGTTTACGAACACCGCAAGACGGGTGAGGTCTTCATCGTCAAGGACCCGAATATCCCACTGAGCGACGTCGAGGCGGTGCAGAACGAGGTTTTCATCCTGCTAGAAAACAATGGCCGTTCGCCGGAAAAGCTCGCAGCGGAGGGTGACGCCCCTGAAATTTAACGCAGCGAGGAGGCGATGTTTTCTGCTAAACGTCCGATGAGGCGGGATTGGGCGGCGACGCTGGAGTTGTAGCCGTCCGATTCGAGGGCTTCCCGGTCGGTGAAAGTTTTAGAAGCCTTGAGGCGACGGTCGGGGAGCGAGTAGGCACGCCAGCCGATTTCGCAAACGGCGTAGCCATCGGTACCGCTGTGGAGTTGGCGGACGTCGAGCGTGACGTGGTAGCGGAGTTCGCTGTCGCTCTGCCATGGATAGACACGGACATTTCCGGTGTGGAGGAGCCGCCCAAGATCGGCAGCAGCGACGCGGGTGATGTTCCCGGTGAGATCACCGGCCCAGCGGTGATCTTCGGCAACGCCTAATTGGTTTGGAGCTTCTTGGGTGACGAGGTTGGGACGGTCTAAATACTCGGCGAGGGTGATGGGTCCAACGCCGATGCTGATGCCGCCGCCAGTGGGGACGGGGCCACTGGCGGTGAGGACGTAGTAGGTTTTATTCGGCTGGGCGCAACCGGCGATGAGCAGTGTGGAGAGGAGGATGAGGAGGCGAGTCATGGCGAGTCAGCGTTTACCGGCGGGGAGCTTTAGGGATGGGATTTCCAGAAGAATCGCGACCGAAGAGCAACGAGTTCGGCTTGTCGTCGATGGTGGTCATGAGGGATTTCATGGTGCGGAGCGAGGCGCGGAATTCGTCGAGGGTGCGAAGCATGTCGCCTTGGACGGGACCTTCTGGACCGTAGCTGGCGACGGATTTATCGATGCTGGTGGCGAGTTGATCAATTTTAGCAAGGCAGGCACGGAGGTCGCCGGGAAGCTTGGCGAATGCCTCGGAATCTGTGAATTTCCGGATGGAAGCGGCGGCATCCTTGAACTCGGCCATGGTCGCGGTGGTTTGGTCTGCAGTCGTGCCGAACTTGGTGAGAATTTCCTCGAGCGGAAGGTTCTGGAAGCGTTCGAGCGCGGCTTGAATCATGTTTTCCAAGCCGCCGGGGACGGTGGGGATGGAGAGGTATTCGCCGACTTTCGTAAGCTCGGCGGGCTTGGCTTCTTTGTAATAGTTCACGTCCACGAAGAGCGAACCCGTGAGCAGGCTGCCGGGCTTGAGAGTGGCACGAAGGCCACGTTTCACGGCTTCTGTGAGAAATTCTGAGTCTGCCTTGCCCATTTTTTCAGCCGCTTCTCGGCGAAGGAGGGAGGGATCGATTTCCACCAGCACGGGCACGCGCGAGTCGTCGTTGGCGGTGAGGTAGTCGAAGGAAATATCCGCGACGCGACCGATGGGGATGCCCTTGAACTCGACAGGAGCCGATTTCGCTAGGCCCCGGACGGATTGGTCGAAGAGCAGGACAAACTTCATGGTAGGATTAAAAGTGGAACCCTCGGCGGCGTCTTCATCGATGAAGAGGGTGAATTCCTTGCCGTCGGCGACTAGCGCACCCGGCTCAACTCCTTCCGGCACGCCGAACGATGCACCGCCGGAAACCATCGCTTGGAAAGACGGAGTGCGGAGTTTTAAACCATCCGCACCGGCACTGACATCGATGCCGCTGGTGTTCCAGAAGCGGGTGTTTTCGGTGATGAGTGAGCTGAATTCCTCGCGGATGTAGGCCTCGAAAATCACTTTTTGAGCGGTGATGTCGAGCTTACGGCTCTCGATCCGTCCGACCTCGAAGCCCCGGAAATAAATTGGCGAGCCGGCGACGAGCGAGCCGGCCTGCTCGGTGGTGAGAGTGATGCGGCGGCCGGGGATGTCGCGGCTGGTGGCGGGCGGGGTTTCGAGTCCAGTGAAATGGTTTACTTCCTCGCCACCCTCTGGGCCGGGATTGAGCTCGAGGTAAGCCCCGGTGATGAGGGTATCGAGGCCAGAAACCGCACTGGCTGTCACCCGGGGGCGGACGACCCAGAAGCTGGTGCCGCTGCGCAAAAGTTGATCCGAGTCAGGGATGAGCTCGACTTGGACGACGACCGATTTCAAATCCTCTGCGAGTTTGACTTCTTTGACGACGCCGACACGCACCGAGCGGCAGCGGACTTCGGTTTTTCCAGCCCCGATGCCATCGGCAGTCTCGAACCGGACGAAAGCGACCGGCCCTTGGGAACGGACATTCCGCCAGATCATCCAGCCGCCGATGAGGATGGCGAGGATGGGCACAAACCAGACGATGTTCCAGCGGCGGGCGGCGCGGTGGTCCGGTGGCGTGATGGGGGAGGAGGTCGGTGGAGTATCGCTCAAGGCTCTGCTTTTTTAAGGGGTGAAGGATTCGCGCGGAGTTCTTCAAGGCGGTCCCAGAGGAGCCGTGGCTCGAAGCTCATCGCGGCCAGCATCGTCAGTACGACGACCCCGGCGAATGCAAGCGCACCGGGGCCGGGCGTGATGGTCATGTAATTGCCAAGCTGGACGAGCGCCACCAAAATCCCGACGACGAAGATATCCACCATGGACCACCTGCCGAGCAGCTCAGTGAACCAATAGATTTTCCCGAGCATTTCCGGCGACGGGTGGAGCTTCCCGGAGGCAGCCAAGCACAGCCACGTCAAAGCCACGATTTTCAGCAGTGGAATGACGATGGAAGCGGTGAAAATCACCAAGGCGATGGGGTAAGCGCCTTGCCGCCAGAAGGTCATCATCCCGCTGATAATCGTATTTTCCGTAACATCACCGAGCTCGACCACAGTCATGATCGGCAGCAGATTCGCGGGGATATAAAGGGCCGCAGCGGCGACCATCAGTGCGACTGTCCGCTGGATGCTATTCGGTTTCCGAAGGTGGAGGAGGGAACCGCAGCGGGGACAATAGCCGAGGGTCACCGGGGAAACCTTCCCACAAGTGTGGCAGCCCGCTAGCCCGAGGTTTGCGGCGCGTGGGAAAGGCTCACTCATGATTTCGCAACCTCCAGCCGATCCCAAAGTTCATCCCGGTCAATGGCAGCCACCGCCGCCGCCATACTAACCATCAGTGCGCCGAACGCCCAAAATCCCAGGCCAAAATGCACGTCAGCCACTTTGCCTAATTTTAAAAGGCTCACAAGAACCCCAAGTAAAAACACCTCGATCATGTTCCAAGGCTCGGTCTTGTTGAGCCACTTCGCGACTTGCACTGCCCCCGGAGCGACCCGCCCAAACATCAGCGGACCGCACACGTAAATCAAACCACTGGCCATCGCGAGCGGCGCGATGATCGTGAAAAGCGCCAGCGCTCCGCCAAGAATCGGACTGCCTTGATCGAAAAGCGCACCTGCCGCAGACGCGAGATTCAAGGTCGTCCGGATACTTGCCGCATCCATGATGAGAAACGGGAACGAATGCACCACTCCCATCAGGATCAGGGCGGTGGCGGAAAAGGCAGTCGCTCGAGCCAGCGAGGCAGGCCGGTTTTGATAGAGCACCGTGCCGCAACACTTGCAGGTCGCTGCAGTGCCCTCAGGAAGCGGCTCCATTGCAAAAAGAGTGTCACACACATGACACACCGAGTAATGCGGCCCGCCTGGTGGCTTAGGCCACGGCAATAAGGCGGAAAGCCTAATTCTGGAAAAAGGTCGTTTCATCCTTAAGGAAGAGCCACGACGCGCTGTGCAAGTTCGCCCAAGCCCTCCACGCCACACTCGACAAAATCACCCGCTTGCAAGTAGCGCGGCGGACTCATCGCCATTGCACAACCGCTCGGAGTTCCCGTCGCCAGCACATCGCCCGGTAACAGAGTCATGAAACGACTGACATAGCTGATCAACTGCCGCACGGAAAACGACATATCCCCTGTCCAACTATTCTGCCGCAGCTCACCGTTCACCTTGCACCAAAGTCGCAGTCCCTGCGGATCGCTAATTTCATCTGGCGTCACCAACCATGGCCCCATCGGCGCGAAGCTGTCCGCGCTTTTGCCCTTGGTCCACTGGCCGCCCATTTCCTTCTGGAAAGCGCGTTCCGAGAAATCACAAAACGTCGCGTAGCCCGCCACGCAGTCCATCGATTCGCGCTCATCGACATATGAAGTGGTCCGCCCGATGACCACCGCCAGCTCCACCTCATAGTCCAGCTTCGTCGAGCCGCGCGGGATGATCACATCGTCCGTCGGGCCACTCCAGGCACTGGTCGCCTTCATGAATATCGATGGCTCCGTGGGAATCCCCTCCCCCAGCTCCTTGGCGTGTTCCAAGTAGTTTTTCCCAATACAAACCAACTTCGAGGGCCGCTCAATCGGTGGGCCGAGCCTCACCAAGGGGTCTACCTCACTCCCGCCGGGACAGCCGTCCGCCACCCACTCTGCCAAGGCCTCCAGTCCTCCCATCCCGAAAAATCCCTCATCGTAATCGTTGAACTCCCCGCTTGCATCGATCCGGCGTCCGTCTGGCAAAAGAACCCCAGGTTCCTCTCGCCCCTCATCACCAAATCGAATCAACTTCATGGGCGGACTGTAGCAAATACCATGGACTTGGGAAATCGAATGTTCAGCAAGTGCCAGCGGGTCTTTCGCAACAAAAAAGAAGCGGCCCGGCTGATCATCCCCCCTAGGAAAAACCCATTAACCCGGGAGGCATCTCAGTCGGACCGCCTTGTCTTGCGACGCCGAAGGGGTAGCACTCCAAAAACCGCCCGGCAAGAAGAAACATCACAAAATTTAAAAAACTTATTTCCGCTGCGACACCTCATCCTTCGCTTCCACCGCATTGAGCAGAATTCGCAAGGCTCCACCAGATATCCAAACCTCATAAATCAAACAACCCAGCGACACCGCCATCAGCAAAAGAGCACCCAAAAACGCTACGACCGCCCACGTCTGATGCCCACCGATCACGCTCAACATCGATACCACACAAAGAAACAGACTCATTGCGCCAAACAACTGCATCGCACGGATCAGCGTCAGCCGACTGCGCAGATTATCGATTTGCGCGCGCAGCATGGCATCGCCCTTTTCCAGCCAATCCCGATGCAGGTCCCGGATGAGTGCTGCGAGGTGGAGAAAGCGGTTCGTATAGGACAAAAACAATAGGCTGATCGCCGGGAAAAGGATCGCCGGGGTGGAAACTTCGAGCGTCATGCCGAAAGCTAAAGCGGAACTACCGGTGAGACGAGGCGTCATTATCGGAAAAATTTTGATGAAAATCTCGCCACACACAAAATCCAAATTTCATGCAAGATCCTTGGAACTAAATAACATAAACGCTTCAGAGGAAATTCGGGCATTTCCGGAGGTTTTGTCACTCTTACCTGTTGAGTTTTGGAAGCCAGAACCTTGAAGTGGCTCGGCTTGGGTTTCGGGGCGATGGTTACTTCTCGCAACATCGTCGGCCCGCAGGAGATGCAGCTTCACCTCCATCGAAGTGGCGGACGTGGAGCCGAAGCGTTGAGGGAGAGGATGCCATCGTTAAACTTACCCAACACATACACCTTCGATAAGGGTGGGTAACTCCTTCCGACCACCTAAGATCTCAGCCGATCCGAACGCAAAGATGAAAATGAGATCTGGAACCCTCATTGCCGCGTAATCTTCACCTAGGTTGTAGCGGCTCGTTGCGATGGGTTCGGGTAGTTGGTGGTTGCGGCGAGAAGCAAAACCCGCGGTCTTGTGAATCAATGATCGTGTTCTGTGCCGGGCTTGTGGTCGTGGCCCTTTTCCTCGCCGCTATGGTCGCAGGCGCAGGCGTATTCAGTGAGCTTGCATTCTGGGCACTTGGCGAGGTTGAGGTTGAACTTCGTGCTAACGACTTTGGTGTCTGGCGTGACCTTGATTTGCAAGACGACAGGTAAGCTATCACCGTCAGGGATGGTTAGGTCGGAGACGAGTTTGTCACCGTCCTTGGTGAAGGTGAGCTTGGTCGGCGCGGCGCGGTCGCCCATGGTCACGCTAGCAGTCTGGGCGGCAGGGGCGATGACTTTACCCGTAGCATCAAGGAAGCGGATTTCTAATTTTTGATCCTTTGTTAGCAAGAACTCAGCGTGTGGCTCCACATTACTGATAATGCGGCCACCGTTCGGGGCTTTGATTTTTTCCGCGGCGCTGGCGAAGGTGAGGCTGGCGAGGAGCGAGACGATGGCGATGATTCGGGATTTCATGATGTTTGTTAGTTCAGGCTCACACATCTTGCCCCTGAAGAGGAATTACCAATCCCCTTCAAGCGAGGATGATCCTGCATCACTCATCGCAGATGCAGGCGTATTCGGGGTTGCTGCATCCCTTGCAGATGTTGAGGTCGAACGGGATGCGGAAGTTCTTCGATTTCGCGTCAGCGGAGGGCTTCACCTGGACGACGATGGTGTAGTGCTCGCCTTCAGGCAGCGGGGCTTTGGAAACGAGCAGGTCGCCCTTTTTCTCGAACTCCAGTTTCACCTTGCCGGTGGGTGCCTCGGCGGTGGCGGTGACGACTTGCGCGGCGGCAGGCTGGGCTTTCATGGCGGTATCATAAAAAGCGATGCTAATGGTGCGGTCCTTCTCGATGAAGAACTCGGCCTGTTGATTTTCGATTTCAATGATGCGGCCTTTGCGAGGGCCTGCTTTGACGGTGACTTCGGCGAGGGCGCTGCCGGTGAAGGCGACGAGTAGAGCGGCGGTGATGAGCTTGGTAATAGTTTTCATGATTCGATTGCTTGTTGGTTTCTTGGTTTGGTTTTTCTCTCCAACCACTCGTAGAGCAAGGGCACGACGAGCAGGGTGAGGAAAGTGGAGGTGATAATTCCGCCGATGACGACGGTGGCGATCGGGCGCTGGACTTCGGCACCGGCACCGGTGGCGATTGCCATGGGGAGAAAGCCCAGCGAGGCGACGAGCGCGGTCATAAGCTTGGGACGGAGGCGGGTGAGTGTGCCTTTGACGACGGCGTCGCGCAGAGAGCTCCCTTCTTCGCGGAGCTGATTGATGTAGCTGATGAGCATGATGCCGTTCAGCACGGCGATTCCTGATAGAGCGATGAAGCCGACGGCGGCGGAGATGGTGAAGGGCAT